>NZ_JBSHDN010000078.1:0-29356 GCF_053616335.1 Nocardiopsis sp. NPDC055824 | reverse complement strand
CGCCCGCGCCGACCGGCGCGGGCGGGCGGGGAACTCCTAGGGCGTCGTGGCCGCGAGGTCCCGCGCGGGCCGGGGCCTGTGCCAGGGCGCCAGGGACCGGGGCAGCAGGGCCGCGCGGACCCGGGCCCCCCTCCCCGCCGCGGCGGCCAGGCCGGCACAGGCCGCCGCCAGGTCTGCGCGCAGCCCCCCGGCCCCGGTCGGCGCGGGCGCGTAGCGGGCCGACTCCTCGGCCAGGGCCAGCCGCCACAGCGCCGCCACGGCCTCCGCAGGCACGGGAGCCGGAACGCCGTCGGGGCGGGGGACGTCCGTCCCCGTCCCGAAGCGGGACAGCCGCTCGGCCGTGGCACGCGGGCTCTCGGTCGGCGCCCACGGGCCGCCCAGGTCCAGGCAGATGTCCCGGAGTTCCCGCCAGGCGGTGTGCGCGGCCGCGGCCGGCTCGCCGCCCGACAGCGAAGCCGTCCGGGACCAGCGCAGGAGGGCCCGCGCCAGGGCGGGCAGAGCCAGAAGCAGCAGTGCGCCGACCACACCCCCCGCCGCGGGGAGCCAGGACAGGTCCGGTCCGGCGTCGGAGCCGCCGCCGGAGGCCGAGGCGGGCTCGGTCTCCCGGTCCTCGGGCGCCTCGTCCGCCCCGGGGGAGGCGTCGGGCTCCTCGGCGTCCTCGCTCGGATCCGTGCTCGGGGAGGACTCCGTGTCGGGGCCGCCGGGCTCCTCGGCGGGCCGCTCCCCGGTGCCGCCGTCGCCGGACGCGTAGTCGGGCACCGTCGCCGAGCCCTGCCCCTCGCCGCCGCTCGCGGCCGGGGTGGGCTCGAACCGCACCCAGCCCGCACCCTCGAAGTACAGCTCAGGCCACGCGTGCGCGTCGCCCACCGTGACCGCCCACCGGCCGTCGCCCATGCGCTCGCCGGCCGTGTAGCCCACGGCCACCCGCGCGGGGATGTCGGCCTGCCGGGCCATGACCGCCATGGCCCCGGCGAACTGCTCGCAGTAGCCCACCCGGTCCTCCAGCAGGAAGTGGGAGAGCGGGTCGGCACCCTCGGGCACCCCCGGCGGGGACAGGTCGTAGGTGAACAGGCCCCCGGTGAAGTACTCCTGGATCGCGAGGGCCCGCTCGTACGGCGACTCCGCGCCCTCAACGAGGCCGTCCGTCAGCGCCTGCACCGAGGGGTCCAGGCCGCTCGGCAGGTTCCGGTGGTCGCCGGGGAGGGAGACGGGGGCCCCGGAGCCGGCCAGTTCGTCGCCCGTGGGGACGCGGTCCACCGTCTCCACGGAGAAGTTCAGGCCCGTGGGAGGGCTGTCGGTGGTGAACACCATGAGGCTGTCGGGGTCGGCGTACCACTCCCCGGGGGCGTCCACCGCGCGCGCCCAGTACGGCAGCGGCAGGAAGTCCATCCGGGGCGAGTCGGAGTCCAGAGAGATCCGCGTCGTCACCGGGCCGCCGTCGGGCTCCCCGTCCCACCCGGCGGGCAGCGGGAGCTCCCCGCTGACCAGGGTGTCGCCCGAGGCGCTGACCGGCGTCATCGTCCAGTTCTCGCCGTCGAACTCGTTCAGCACGTACGTGCGCAGGTAGTCGGGCTGCTCGGCGTCGGTCCGGTAGGTCAGCACGGTGCGGTCGGAGGAGGCCCCCAGCTCCCGGCGGAGCGAGACCAGCGGGTGCGTCGTGGTGAGGACGTCCCCGCCGGTGTAGGCCCCGTCGGCCATGGCGTAGAACGCGTCGCTGCGCAGTGAGGGCACCGCCAGCGGCACCGTCAGGGCCAACAGCACGGCCGCGGCCGAGGCCGCCGACACCGTCGCCACCCGGAGCACCCGGCCGAGCAGGCGGGCCGAGGGGTCGCGGCCGTCGGGGACGCGCGTGCCCCACTCGCGTCCGCGCACCCACATGTCCACCGCGAGGAGGAACAGGAAGCCGAGGGCGCAGGAGGCCGCGGCCACCGCTCCGACGCCGGCGTCGTCCACCACCAGCGGGACGGTCACCAGCGCCAGCAGCAGGCCGCCGACCATGCCGGGACAGCGCGCGGTCACCGCGAGGAAGTCCGAGGCCATCGCGAACACCGCGAACACCAGCGCGATGATCATCGTCACCCCGTAGGAGGCCGCCACCGGCGGCGCGTTGCCGTCGATGCTGGCGACGCCCTCCCCGAACACCTGCGCCAGGTGCTCCAGGGAGTCCCAGGTCGGGAGGAGGCCCAGGAGGGCCTCGTGGGGGGCGAAGAGGGGCGTGCTGAGGAACGCGACCGCGAACAGCTGGAGGAACGGCACGGGCAGGGAGTTCCACCCGCTCAGCCGGTACAGCGCGGAGATCCCGCAGACCGCGGTCGTCACGAAGGCCGCGGGGACCCACCAGGTCTCGCCGCGCACGACCGTGCCCAGCAGGGGCAGCGCCGACAGCAGGCAGACCAGGGACGCCAGGGGCATCAGTGCTCTCAACGCGGACCCTTTCCGGGGGTGCGGGGCGCGGCGGCCCGGACGGGGCCGTGCGTTCCGGTGCGGACTGCCGCGAGGGACCACAGCCGGGGCAGGTCCGCGAGGGAGGAGAGGACGAGGGCGCGCCATCCGGCGGACGCGAGGATGTCGCGGACGCCGGCCGCGTCGTCCGGCCCCTCCCACGCGGCGTGGGCGCACAGCACGGCCACGCGCGCCCCCCGTCCTCCGCTCCGGGCGAGGGCGGCGGCCTCGTCGGGGGACAGCGCCCCCAGGACCGCCACGACCAGGCTGGACGTGCCGCGGGATGTGCCGAGCAGGCCGATGCCGCCGAGCAGTCCCGGGGTGTCGGAGGGTTCCACGACGGCCAGGCCGTCCAGGACGCCCGCGGCGCTCATGGTCGGCACCCGCCCGCGCTCGGTGTGGAAGCGCAGGTCGTGGCCGCCGTCGAGCAGGCCCAGCGCCACGGAGGCGGCGACGCTGACCGCCGTCTCCAGGGACCCGGCGGGGCCGTGCCCCCGGTGGGCGGACCACCGGGTGTCCAGCAGGATCGTGCTGTTCTCACGCCAGTGCTGCTCGTCCCGGCGCACCATCAGCTCACCGTGCTTGGCGGTGGAGCGCCAGTGGACCCTGCGCAGTTCGTCCCCGTACTGGTACTCGCGCGGCACCGGGTCCTGCTCCCCGGCCCCGGTCACCGAGCGGCGGGGGCTCTCCTCGCCCTGCGAGCCGTCGGCGGACCCCGGCGACGCCAGGGGCACGGTCACGGGGGTCACGAGCAGGTGGGCCGGCGCCCCGACACGGCGTCCGACGCGCACGCACCCCAGCGGGTCGGTCACCGCCACGCGGAGCGGGCCCACCGGGTAGTTGCCGCGTGTCGCCGGCCTGACCAGGTAGGAGACGTCGCGGACGGAGCGGGGGCCGAGGTGGCCCACGGTGTACCGGGGCTCGGCGCCCAGCGGGACCGGCAGGGTGTCCTCGACCGACAGCGAGGCGACCGGCCAGACGGGGGAGGAGTTGCCGATCCTGACCAGGATCCGGGCGTCGTGGCCGGCCGGCACGCGGACGGGCGCCACGGTCCGGCTGTGCACGACCCGGGAGGCGGCTCCCAGGACCGTGAGGGCGGAGAGCGGCGGCACCGCGGCCAGGAGCACGCCCACGGCGACCAGCTCACGCTGTCCGACGAGGAGGCCGGCCACGAGGGCGATCGCGCCGAACACGAGCATGAACACCCCGCGCGGGGTGAGGGTCCGGCGGGGGCGCTCCTGCGGGTGGAGGGTGTCGGGCGGCGGCGCGGAGGGAGTCCCGCGGCTGACGCCCGGTGCGGGGGTGTGCGCGGGAGGTGCCTGGTGTCGGACGTCGGGCGGACGCATGGACCCTCTCTCGGAGGCGGCCCGCACCCGGCGGGCGGGACAGGCGGGGAGGCGGGAGGAGCGGGACGCCGCGCCCCCGCGGGGGCGCGGCTACTGCGGTCCGGGCACGGGCAGGCGCGCGACCAGCTTGGCGACGATCTGCTCGGGGGAGAGGCGCTCCATCTGCGCCTCGGGCGCGGGCAGCAGGCGGTGCGCGAGCACCGGGACGGCGAGCGCCTGCACGTCGTCGGGGACGACGTAGTGCCGCCCGTCCAGGGCGGCGTACGCGCGTGCCGCCCGCACCAGGTGCAGGGTCGCGCGCGGTGAGGCCCCCAGGCGCAGGTCGGGACTGGTCCGGGTGGAGTTGACCAGGTCGACGACGTAGCGGCGCATACCGGGGGCGACGTGGACCGCGCGCACGCGGTCGGTGAGGTCGCGGATCTGTGCGGCGTCGGTCACCGGGACGAGGGTGTCCAGGGGGGAGCGGGAGCTGTGCGAGTCGATCATGTCGAGTTCGGCCTGCGGGGCCGGGTAGCCGACGGACACGCGGGCCATGAACCGGTCCCGCTGCGCCTCGGGGAGCGCGTAGGTGCCCTCCATGTCGGAGGGGTTCTGCGTGGCCACCACCATGAACGGGCGCTCCAGCGCGCGGGTCTGCCCGTCCACGCTCACCTGGCGCTCGGCCATGCACTCCAGGAGGGCCGCCTGGGTCTTGGGGGAGGCGCGGTTGATCTCGTCGCCCAGCACGATGTTGGCGAAGACCGGACCGGGGTTGAACTCGAACTCGCGCCGGTCCTGGTGGTAGACGCTGACGCCGGTGATGTCGCTGGGGAGCAGGTCCGGGGTGAACTGGACGCGCTGCACGGAGCAGTCCACGGCCCGTCCCAGGGCCTTGGCCAGCATGGTCTTGCCGACGCCCGGGACGTCCTCGATGAGCAGGTGCCCCTCGGCGAGCAGGACCGTCAGGGCGATGCGCAGCACCTCCGGCTTGCCCTCGATGACCGTCTCGATGGCGCCGCGGACGCGGTCCGCCACGGCGACGATCTCGCCGACGTCCTCCTGGACACCGCCCCCGCGACCGCCGTGGTGTGTGCCGAGTGACACGAGACCCCTCCCGCTCCGTATGGCTTCGTGTGTCGGTGTTCGGAACCGAGGCTAGGCCCAATCGGAGCGATTGCAAACCAAAGTGCCGGAATCGGCGGCCGATTGATTCCACGGGCAACCAAAGAGGTCAAAGGGCCCGAATCGCTCTTCCGGGCATTGGCGGCGCCCACGCGGCACACCCTGCCCCCTCCGTGCGCCCGTGCGCGTGGAGGGGTCGTTTTCGCAGGTCGGCGGGTATGTGGGGGGAGAGTGCCGGACGACACCCGGCGGCATCCGCGCGGGCTCCGCCCGCCCCACCCTCCTGACCTGCGCATTTGTGGATTCTTCGGGGTGTGAATCCCGATTGGAGCTGTTGACGGTGGGGAAGAGTGGAGTAAGGTGGAGCATCGTGGAGAGGGTGAATTCTCCACTTCGGGGAGTGAGGGGGTGGGAGTGTGTTCCTCGGCACCCACACGCCTCGCCTCGACCAGAAGGGACGGCTGTTCCTTCCCGCGAAGTACCGCGACGAGCTGTCGGGGGGTCTGGTGGTCACCAAGGGCCAGGAGCGCTGCCTCTACGTCTTCCCGACGGAGGAGTTCCGGCGCATCACCGACGCGCTCGCCAGCACCCCGGTCACGGCCAAGTCCGTTCGCGACTACAGCCGGGTCCTCTTCGCCAGCGCCTCCGACGAGACCTGCGACAAGCAGGGCAGGGTGACCATCCCGTCGAAGCTGCGCGAGTACGCGGGTCTCGAGCGCGAGTGCGTCGTCATCGGCGCCAACACCCGTCTGGAGATCTGGGACGCCGACGCGTGGTCCGAGTACGAGGCCGAGCAGGAGCAGGCCTTCGCGCAGCTCTCCGAGGAGGTGCTGCCCGGGGTGCTGTGAACCCGGCGGAGCCACCGCCGGAACGAGCGGCACGACAGTCCACACCCTTGCAGACCGGGGGTCGGCAACGGCCTCCGGACACGGCGCACACGAGCTGGCGCGACTTCCCCGGTGCCAGGTCGTGAACACGGGTCCGCCGAACGGTGGACAATAGCGGCCGTGTCCGGAAGGCCTTGCCGAAACCCGGCCGGGCCACGCGAAGGACACCGCGGAGCGCACCATCGTGGCGCTACCGCGGCGACCAGGGGGAGACGGCGAAAGCGTGGAGGAACAGCACCGCATGGGGGACACCCGGCAGCACGAGCAGCCCGAAGGGGACGGCCCGGCCCGCGAACACCAGGACACCGGGGACGGAGCCGGGCGGGGAAGCGGCATCGGGGACCGCATCGCCGCGGCCCGCGCCGGGACGGACCCGCTGCACGTACCGGTCATGCTCGACCGGATCATCGAACTCCTGGCCCCCGCGCTCACCGAGCCCGGGGCCGTGCTCGTGGACGGCACCCTGGGGCTGGGCGGCCACTCCGAGGCACTGCTCAAGGCCTGCCCCACCATGCGCCTGGTCGGGGTCGACCGCGACACCACGGCCCTGGAGCGCAGCGCCGAGCGCCTCGCCCCCTACGCCGACCGCACCCACTTCGTGCACGCGCTCTACTCCGACATCCCGCGCGCGCTGGACGAGGCGGGCGTCCCCGGCGCCGACGCCGTCCTGCTCGACCTGGGGGTGTCCTCGCCGCAGCTGGACGAGACCGACCGCGGTTTCGCCTACGCCCACGACGCGCCGCTGGACATGCGCATGGACCGCACCCAGTCCCTGACCGCGGCCGAGGTCGTCAACACCTACCCGGTCGGCGAACTCACGCGGGTCCTGCGCACCTACGGCGAGGAGCGCTTCGCGTCCCGCGTCGCCAGGGCCATCGAGCGGCGGCGCGCACAGGGCCCGATCGACTCCACGCGCGAACTCGCCGAACTGGTCCGCGAGGCCATCCCCGCGGCCACCCGCCGCACCGGCGGGCACCCCGCCAAGCGTGCCTTCCAGGGCCTGCGCATCGAGGTCAACGCCGAACTCTCCATCCTGGAGCGCGCCCTGCCCGCGGCGGTCTCCCGCCTGGGCGTGGGCGGGCGCATCGCCGTGCTGTCCTACCACTCGCTGGAGGACCGGATGACCAAGAGGGCCCTCGCCGCGCTGGCCACCGACACCACGCCCGCGGACCTGCCGGTCCCCCTCCCGGACAGGCAGCCCGAGCTACGGCTCCTCACCCGGGGGGCCGAGCTCCCCACGGACGAAGAGAACGAACGCAACCCGCGCGCCCAGTCGGCCCGCCTCCGGGCGGCCGAACGGGTTCGGCCGCCGCGGCAGTAGGGAGACCAGATGAGCACGAGGACGGACACGCGCCGGGCACCGGCCCGCAAGGGCGGGAGCGGGAAGGGAGGGGGAGCCGCCCCCGCCTCGCCCGGGCGCGCCCCCGGGCGCAAGGCCGGGGCGGCGCGCGCCCGCCCGGCGCCGCGCATCCCCTTCGTCCTCCTCGTCCTGTGCCTGCTGGGCGGAGCGCTGGTCGCCCTGCTGGTGCTGCGCAGCGTCGTCGCCCAGGAGGCCTTCACCATCGCCAGCCTCCAGGCGGAGAACCGGGAACTGGCCTACGAGGAGCAGCAGCGCCGCAACACGGTCGCGGGCCTGGAGGCCTCGGAGCGGATCGCGGAGGAGGCCGAGGCCATGGGCATGGAGCAGGGTGAGGCCCCGCTCTTCCTCGACCCCGAGAACGGTGAGATCACCGGGAGCGCCGGGAGCGGTGAGTGAGCGCGCCGAGGGACCGGCGTCCCCGGGACCCCCGCAGGCCCGGAGCGGCGGGCCGTTCCGGGGCCGGGCCCAGCAAGCGCCCCCAGCGTGAACCGCGCCGCCCCGACGGCGGCACCCGCGCACGCTCCTCGGCACGGTCCGAGGGGCGTTCCGCGCGCGGTGGGCGAGGCGGGGAGCGGGGCTCCGCGCGCCGCAGGTCGGGGCCGCCCCCGCCCCCGCCCCTGCTGCGCCGCACCTTCCGGCGGGGGGAGCCGCGCAGCCGGATCAAGTTCGGCGGCGTGCTGATCGTCGTCATCATGCTCCTCTTCGCCGGTCGCCTGGTGCAGATCCAGGGCCTGGAGGCGGAGCAGTACGCCGAGGCGGCCTCGCAGACCCGTCTCCAGACCATCGACATCCCCACCCTGCGCGGCGAGATCACCGACGCCGAGGGCAACCCGTTCGCCCTGTCGGTGGAGGTGCGCAACGTCTTCGTCGACCCCGAGGAGGTCGAGGAGGACGAGCGGGACCAGCTCGTCGACGAGCTCGTCACCCGGTTCGGCCTGGACGAGGCCGAGGTCACCGAGAAGGTCGACGCCCGGCCCTCCCGCTACCAGGTGGTGGCCACGAAGGTCCTGCCGCGCGACTGGGAGGGGCTGCGCGACCTGGGCCTGTCCGGCGTGGGCGCGGAGGTGGCCTACGACCGCGTCTACCCCGAGGAGACGGGGGCCGCCGACCTGGTCGGGTTCGTCGGCTCGGAGGGACACGGCCTGGAGGGCCTGGAGGGCTACCTCGACAGCACCCTGGCGGGGGAGTCGGGCCGGCGGCAGGTCGAGGTCGGCATCGACGGCACCCAGATCCCCATGGCCGGGGGCCTGGTCAGCGAGCCCGTGCCCGGACAGGACGTCCGGCTGACCCTGGACCAGGACATCCAGTGGTACGCCGCGCAGACCCTCGCGAACAGGGTGGAGGAGCTGGACGCCGTCGCCGGCAGCGTCGTCGTGGAGCGCGTCGGCACCGGGGAGATCCTCGCGATGGCCGACTTCCCGACGTACTCCCAGGCCGACATCGACTCCACCGGACCCGAGCAGTGGTCCAACGGGGCGGTCGCGGAGACCTTCGAGCCGGGCAGCACCAACAAGGTCATCACGGTCGGCGCGGCGCTGGAGGAGGGGCTCACCGAGCCGGAGACGGTGTACACCGTGCCCTACTCCCTCCAGTACTACGACCAGACCTTCCGCAACTCCAGCAACAACGGCACGCAGCGCCTCACGGTCAACGGCATCATGGCCCAGTCCAGCAACGTCGGCACGATCAAGATCGCCGACCAGGTGGGGGCCGGGGTCCTGCACTCCTACATCGAGGACTTCGGGCTCGGCCAGCCGACCGGGCTGAACCTGCCGGGGGAGGAGGCCGGCGTGCTGACGGCGCCCGAGGACTGGTGGGGCACGCAGCTCCCGTCGGTCTCCATCGGGCACGGCCTGACGGTCAACGCCGCCCAGATGGCCTCGGTGTACGCCACCGTCGCCAACGGGGGCGTGCGGGTGGCGCCGACGGTGGTCGCGGGCACGGTCGACACGAACGGGGAGTTCACCCCCGCGGAGGAGCCCGAGCAGCGCCGCGTGCTCAGCGAGGAGACCGCCGAACAGCTCGCGCTCATGCTGGAGGCGGTCACCGGGGACGAGGGCACGGCGCCGCAGGCCCGCATCGACGGGTACCGGGTCGCGGGCAAGACGGGCACCGCCAACCGCATCAACCCGGAGACGGGCACCTACGAGGACGGCGGGTACACGGCGTCCTTCTCCGGCTTCGCGCCCGCCGACGACCCGGAGATCGTGGTCCAGGTGGTCCTGCACAACCCGCAGGGCACCTACTACGGCGGCGAGGCGGCCGGCCCGGTGTTCAACGACATCATGTCCTTCGCGCTGAAGTCCCTGAAGGTCCCGCCGACGGACACCGACCCGCCCGCCATCCGGCTGTTCGAGGAGGACGCGGGCTAGCGCGCCGGCCCGCCGGGGGCGTCCGCGCGACGCGCCCCGGCCCCGGGCCCCGGAACCCGCGGGGTCAGGGGCGCCGGCCGGCCCCGCGGCCCAGGTGCGCGTCCAGGCGGGCGCGCACGGAGCGGACGTGCTCGGGGCCGGTGCGGCAGCACCCGCCCACGAGCACCGCTCCGGCCTCGTACCAGGACACCGCGGCCCTGCCGAACCCCTCCGGATCGCCGACGCCCGTCCACCGGCCGAGGGACGCGTCCCAGCTCTCCCCCGAGTTGGGGTAGGCGACCGCGGGCAGGCCCGCCGCGGCCACCGTGCGGACCAGGGAGGGGACGTGGCGGGGAGCGGTGCAGTTGACGCCCGCGGCGACGAGCCTCCCGGCCGCGTGCAGCGGCGCGAGTTCGGCGACCGCCCGGCTCAGGGGGGTGCCGTCGTTGAGGTGCTCTCCGTCGCGGCAGGAGAAGCTGATCCACGCGCGCGGCCCGGGAACCTCGGCGAGGAGCCGGCCCAGGGCACGGGCCTCCGGCAGGGAGGGGATCGTCTCGCAGGCCATGAGGTCCGCCCCGGCGCCGGCGAGCACGCGCCACCGCTCGCGGTGCCAGGCGTACAGGCCGTCCTCGTCCAGGTCGTAGTCGCCGGTGTACTCGGACCCGTCCGCCAGGGCCGCGCCGTAGGGCCCCACCCCGGCGGCGACCAGGCCCGAGCCGAACGCGTCGCGCTCGGCCCGCGCCAGCTCCACGGACCTGGCGAGGAGCCCGGCGGCCTCGCGCCGCGAGTGCCCCCGCGCCTCCAGGGCCGGGATGCTCGCCTGGTACCCGGCGGAGATCGCCACGTCGGCGCCCGCCTCGAAGTAGTCCCGGTGCGCGCGGCGGACCAGTTCGGGCCCGTCGGCCAGCAGCCGCGCCGACCACAGGCCGCCGCGCAGGTCGGCGCCGTAGGACTCCAGGCGGGTCGCCAGCCCGCCGTCGAGCACCAGCGGACGGACGCCGGACGCGCCCGGCACCGTTCGGACCACTCCACCCTCCCCCGTGAGACTTCCAGGGTAGGCGCGGCGGGGCGCGGCCGCCGGTCCCCGGGAGCCGCGGTCCCGGTTCCCGTCCTCCGGGCACGGTCCGCGGCCCCGAGGCGTGCCCCGCCCGGTCCCGGCGCCGACCGGGGGCGGGAAGGCCGGGGAGCCTCGGGGCCCCGCCGGAGAATCCCCGCCGCACGCAGCGTGGAAATTACCGACCGGTCGTCCGCAGCGGTTAACCTCCACACGTGCCACCGGTAATGCGACCTGAACACACGCCACTTCGTCCCCTGTCCGCCCTCGCAGCGCTGCTCGGGCCGGACGCCACACTCCTGCGCCCGGACCTCGGCGCGGACCACACGGCCGAGGTGCCCGGCAGGGAGGTGCACGTACGCGGCATCACCCACGACTCACGGAAGGCGGGCCCCGGAGACCTGTACGCGGCGCTGCCGGGAACGCGCGCCCACGGCGCCGACTTCGCCGGGCAGGTGGCCGAGGCGGGAGCCGCCGCCGTCCTCACCGACCCCGCCGGGGCCGAGCGCGCCGCCGCGACCGGCCTGCCCGTGATCGTCGTCCCCGACGCGCGGGCCGCGCTCGGAACGGCGGCCTCCTGGGTCTTCAAGGAGCCCGCGCAGGACCTGCTGCTGATCGGCACCACGGGCACCAGCGGCAAGACCACGGTCACGTACCTGGTCGAGTCCGGGCTCCGCCGGGCCGGCATGACCACCGGCCTCGTCGGCACGGTGGAGATGCGCGTCCGGGACGAGCGGGTGGCCTCCTCCCTCACCACCCCCGAGGCCACCGACCTGCACGGCCTGTTCGCGCTCATGCGCGAGGAGGGCGTCACCGCCGCAGCCATGGAGGTCTCCAGCCACGCCCTCGCCCTGGGCCGGGTCGGCGGAACCCGCTACGACGTGGCGATCTTCACGAACCTGTCCCAGGACCACCTGGACTTCCACTCGGACCTGCGCGACTACTTCGACACGAAGGCGCGGCTGTTCACCCCCGAGTACTGCGACATCGCGGTCGTCAACGCCGACGACCGGTTCGGCCGCGCCCTGGTGGACATGGTGCAGGCCGACGGGACGATCCCCGTCACCACCTTCGCCGTGGACGGCTGCACCGACGCCGACCCGGCCACGGCCATGGAGGCCGACTGGCGGGCCGTGGACGTCGACCTGGGGGCCACGGGCAGCAGGTTCCGGATCGTCGGTCCGGGCGGCATGGAGGCGGAGGCCTCCGTCGGCCTGCCCGGGCCGTTCAACGTCTCCAACGCGATGGCCGCCATCGTCGGCCTGGTCGAGGCGGGCCTGCCGCTGGAGACCGCGATCGCCGGCGTCGCCGCCGCCCCGGGGGTGCCCGGACGCATGGAGCCCGTGGTCGTCGACGACGTGCCCCGCGCCTTCCAGGACTTCACCGCGCTCGTGGACTACTCCCACAAACCCGGTGCCATCGAGGCGGTCCTCACCGCGCTCCGCTCCACCACCGACGGCTACGTGACCATGGTGCTCGGCTGCGGGGGCGACCGCGACCGCGCCAAGCGCCCCCTGATGGGCGAGGCCGCCGCCCGCCTGGCGGACCAGCTGGTCATCACCAACGACAACCCCCGCACCGAGGACCCCGTCTCCATCGCCGCGGCGATGCTCGAAGGCGTGGCCAAGGTCCCCGAGGACCAGCGCGCCCACGTCACGGTCGAACTCGACCGGGCCGAGGCCATCCGCATCGCGGTGGACCGCGTCCGCCCGGGCGACGTGATCGTCGTCGCGGGGAAGGGCCACGAGACCGGCCAGTACGTCAAGGGCGAAGTGCTGCCCTTCGACGACCGGGAGGTGCTGCGCCGGGCCATCGGCGACCACCTCGCCGTGAGCTCCCGAGAACGGCTGGGCGTCGCCCTCCAGGACATCCACAGGGTCCCTGACGAGGGATGACCCGACAACACTCCCGGGCGGCCTCCGTTCGGGACGAGGGGCGCGGACACCGTCCGCGCCCCTCGTGCGTCCCCGCCGCCCGGGGCGCGCGGATCACTGGTCACACGGACACTGCCGGTCACGAAGTGGACCATATTGCTCCACACAGGGCCCGGCGGGACCCCGGACACCGCAATGTGTTCTAAGGTAGGTCCGGCAATCGCAGCCCGACCGCCCACGGTGGCGCCCATGGCGTAGCCCGCCGACGCGGCCCCGGTGAGCCGGCGCGGCACCGCGCGCACGGCATCCGCGGTGCCATCCCCTGACCTGACTCCGGCCGGTGGCCAACAGCCCCTGTGGTGCCGTGGGCCGGGCCTGACATGAGGAGTGGATTTGATCGCGCTCACGCTCGATCGGATCGCTGAGATCACCCAAACCGCCATCGGCGGATCAGCGCGCCCCGACGCCGTCGTCGACGGTCCCGTAGTCATCGACTCGCGGCAGGCAGCGCCAGGCGCGCTCTTCGTCGCCCTGACCGGGGAGCACGTCGACGGACACGATTTCGCCGGACCCGCGGTCGCGGCCGGGGCGACGGCCGTCCTGGCCTCCCGCCCCGTCGCGGCCCCGCACCTGCTGGCGGAGGGGGGCGACGACGGGGTCGTCGCCGCCCTGGCCCGGCTCGCACGGTACGTGGCGCGGGAGCTCGGCGACGTCCGGCGCGGAGCGGAAGCGGCCGAGGTCGTCGCGGTCACCGGGTCCTCCGGCAAGACCACCACGAAGGACCTCATCGCCCAGGTCGTCGGCGGGCTGGGCCCGACCGTCGCCCCGGCCGGCTCCTTCAACAACGAGATCGGCCACCCGCTCACCGTGCTGCGCGCCGACACCGGTACCCGCAACCTGGTCCTGGAGGTCTCCGCGCGCGGCGTCGGGCACATCGCCCACCTGTGCGAGGTCGCCCCGCCCAGGATCGGCGTGGTCCTCAACGTCGGCAGCGCCCACATGGGCGAGTTCGGCGACCGCGACACCATCGCCAAGGCCAAGGGCGAGCTGGTCGAGGCACTGCCGCCCGGCTCGGCGGACCGCGGTTCCGGCGGTGTCGCGATCCTCAACGCCGACGACCCCCGGGTGAGCGCGATGGCGTCGCGCACCCGGGCCAGGGTCGTCACCTACGGACAGGGCGAGGACGCGCACGTGCGCGCCACCGACGTGGTCCTCCGGGACTCCGGCGCCCCCTCCTTCACACTCCACCTGGGCGGTCGCACCGCCCCGGTGAGGTTGGCGCTCGTCGGCGCGCACCAGGTGCACAACGCCCTGGCCGCCGCCGCCGTCGCCGACGAACTCGGTATGGACATCGACGCCGTCGCCGCCGCCCTCGGCGCCGCGACCCCGGTCAGCCGGTGGCGGATGGAGGTCACCGAACACGACGGTGCCACGCTCGTCAACGACGCCTACAACGCCAACCCCGAGTCCGTGCGGGCCGCGCTGACCACACTCGAAGCGCTCGCCCGCAACCGCCGTTCCATCGCGGTGCTCGCCCACATGGCGGAGCTCGGCGAGGACGGAGGAGCCGAACACGAGCAGATCGGCGAGCTGGCCGCCCGCACGGGCGTGGCCCACCTGATCGTGGTCGGAGAGGCGGCCGAGGGCATCGCCGTCGGCGCCGAACGCGCTGCCCGGCAGGGGCAGTGGCGGGGTGAGTGCATCCGGGTCGCGGACGCAGGGGCGGCCGCGGCGGCGCTGCGCGAACGCATGCGCACAGGAGACGTCGTCATTGTGAAGGGATCGCGGGTGGCAGCGCTCGAAAGGGTTATCGACCTCATCACCAAGGGTGATGTCCAGTGATCGGCATCTCCATCGCGGCGGCGCTGTCGCTCATCGTCTCCATGGCGTTGATGCCGCCGCTCATCAAACTGCTGTACCGGTTCAAGTTCGGCCAGGAGGTCCGCGACGACGGACCCGAGGGCCACAAGACCAAGCAGGGCACGCCCACCATGGGCGGCATCGTCGTCATCCTCGGCGCGGTGGTGGGCTACTTCGGTTCCCACCTGGTGCTGTGGCTGGTGCAGCCCTCCTCGACGGGGCCGACCGCCTCGGGCCTGCTCGTGATGTTCCTGTTCGTCGGCATGGGCTGCGTCGGCTTCCTCGACGACTTCATCAAGATCTACAAGCGCCGCAGCCTCGGCCTGCGCAGCGGCGCGAAGATGGTCGGCCAGGCCGTCATCGGCATCGGCTTCGCCTACGGGGTCACCCAGTTCCCCAACGGGTACGGCTACACCCCCGCGGCGCCCAGCCTGTCCTTCCTGCGCGACTTCGGGCCCCCGCTGATGCTGGGCCTGTTCATCCTGTGGGCGCTCTTCCTCATCGTCGGCTTCTCCAACGCGGTGAACCTGACGGACGGCCTGGACGGCCTCGCGACCGGCGCGACCATCCTGTCCCTGGTGGCCTACGTCATCATCGGCAACTGGCAGCTGCGCCAGTCGTGCGTGTCCTACCTCTCGGACAGCTGCTACACGGTCCGCGACCCCCTGGACCTGGCCGTGGTGGCCGCCGCGGCGCTCGGCGCGTGCATCGGCTTCCTGTGGTTCAACGCACCGCCCGCCAAGATCTTCATGGGCGACACCGGCTCCCTGGCGCTGGGCGGCCTCATCGTGGGCCTGGCCATCACCACCCGCACGCAGCTCCTGCTGCTGCTCATCGGCGGCCTCTTCGTCATCATCACCATGTCGGTGATGATCCAGATCACGTCGTTCCGCCTCACCGGCAAACGCGTGTTCCGCATGGCGCCGCTCCAGCACCACTTCGAGCTCAAGGGGTGGGCCGAACCCACCATCGTGATCCGCTTCTGGATCATCCAGGGCCTGTTCGTGGCGATCGCCATCGGACTCTTCTATCTCGAATGGATGCCAAGGTAGAAGGCATGCCGCACCACTCTTCCGACACACAGCCCGGTCCCGCCGCCGACCCCGCACCGAGCGGGGCCGGCCTGGAGGGACGGCTGGTCTGCGTCGCCGGTCTGGGAGTGTCCGGGCCCCCGGTCGCCAGGGCGCTCCTGGCCCGCGGGGCCCGCGTGGTCGTCGTGGACGGCCGCGACGACGACACCGTCCGGCCGGTCGCCGCCGAACTCGCCGACGCCGGGGCCGAGGTGGTCCTCGGCGGGACCCCGCTGCCCGAGGGCTGCGACCTGGTCGTCACCTCGCCCGGCTGGCGCCCCGACTCCCCGCTCCTGGTCCGGGCCGCCGAGGCCGGGACCGAGGTGATCGGCGACGTCGAGCTGGCCTGGCGCCTCAAGCCCGCGGACCAGGTGTGGCTCGCCATCACCGGGACCAACGGCAAGACCACCACCGTGCGGATGCTGGAGGCGATGCTCCGCGCGGACGGCCGGGACGCGCTCGCCGTCGGCAACGTCGGCACGCCGATCGTCGACGCGGTCCTGCCCGACGCCGACGGCCACGTGCACGACGTGCTGGCCGTGGAGCTGTCCAGCTTCCAGCTCCACTGGTCCAGCAGCGTGCGCCCGCACGCCGCCACCGTCCTCAACGTGGCCCCCGACCACCTGGACTGGCACGGCGGCCTCGACCCCTATGCCCGGGCCAAGGGCAGGGTGTTCGCGCCCGGGACGATCCGGGTCGCCAACACGGCCGACGCCTGGTCGGTCCGCCTGGCGGAGGAGGACGGCGACCCGTACGCCCCGCTCGTCGGCTTCCGGCTGGACACTCCGAGGGCCGGCGAACTGGGAGTGGTCGAGGACCTGCTCGTCGACCGCGCCTTCTGCGCCGACCCCGGCAGCAGCGCCGAGGAGCTGGCCACCCTCGCCGACGTCCGCCCGGCCGCGCCGCACAACGTCGCCAACGCCCTGGCCGCGGCGGCGCTGGCCCGCTCGATCGGCGTCGCGCCGGCGTCGGTGCGGGCCGGCCTGGCCGCGTTCCGGCCCGAGCCCCACCGCATCGCGCACGTGGCCTCCGTCGGAGGCGTCGACTACGTGGACGACTCCAAGGCGACCAACCCGCACGCCGCGGCGGCCTCGCTCGGGGCCTACGCGTCCGTGGTGTGGGTCGCCGGCGGCCTGCTCAAGGGCGCCGCGGTCGACGACCTGGTCGCCGCGGCGGCCGGCCGGCTGCGGGGCGCGGTGCTGATCGGCGCGGACCGGGCCCGGCTGCGCGAGGCCCTGGCCGAGCACGCCCCCGCCGTCCCCGTGGTCGAGGTCGAGGGCCCGGCCCCGGACGCGCCCGAGGGCCACACGGTGATGGACGCCGTGGTCGCCGAGGCCGCGGCCATGGCCCGCGAGGGCGACACGGTGCTGCTGGCCCCGGCCGCCGCGTCCATGGACATGTTCACCAACTACCCCGAGCGCGGACGCCTGTTCTCCGAGGCCGTGAACCGCCTGCCCTGAGTGACCGGACGCCGCCCGTACGTGACGAAGTCCGCGCGGGCGGCGTCCGCTGTGCCCACCGCCACCCGGCCGGCCGCCAAAGATGGCCAACACGCGGGAAATGTCCACGGTTCCCGACCCGGGCGTGCGCCAGTATTGAGGCGCGAATCGTGCGGAGGGTGTGGATGGCGACGACAGCGGTTCCAGGAATGGCCCGGGCCAAGGCGAGGACGGACGCCGGAGGGCGCGGGCACGCCCTGTGGCGTGAGTGGGCCAGGTCCCTCGACCGCCCCCTCACCTCCTACTACCTCATCCTGGGCACGGCGGTCCTCCTGATCGCCCTCGGCCTCGTCATGGTGCTGTCCTCCACGATGGTCAAGTCCATCACCGAGACCGGCTCCTCCTTCTCGCTCTTCCAGAAGCAGCTGGTGTCGGCCGTCGTGGGCCTGCCCCTCATGATCCTGGCCTCGCACATGCCCCAGGCGCTGTTCCGCCTGGTCGGCTACCCCACCATGATCCTCTCGGTGGCCCTGCTGCTGCTCACCGTCTTCCAGGGCGTGGAGGTCAACGGCGCCACCCGCTGGCTGGACGTCGGCGGCCTGGTCGTGCAGCCCTCCGAGCCCGCCAAGCTCTCCTTCGCCCTGTGGGGCGCCAACATCCTCGCCCGCAAGGACGAGCTGCGCGAGCTCACCGAGTGGCGGCACCTCCTCATCCCGCTGCTGCCAGGGTGCGGGCTCCTGGTGCTCCTGGTCCTCCTCGGCTCCAACCTCTCCACCGCCCTGGTGTTCCTCATTACGTTCCTGGGCCTGCTGTGGGTGGTGGGGGCGCCGGGCAGGCTCTTCGTCACCATGTTCGGCCTCGTCCTGGCCCTCGCCGTGATCGTCATCGCGATCGAGCCCTACCGGATGGCGCGCGTCACCTCCTTCCTCGACCCCGGGGCCGACCCGCTGGGCTCGGGCAACCAGTCACTGCACGGCCTCTACGCGCTGGGCACCGGGGGGATCTTCGGCGTCGGCATCGGGGCCAGCCGGGAGAAGTGGGGGTTCCTCCCCTTCGCCGAGTCCGACTTTGTCTTCGCGATCATCGGGGAGGAGTTCGGCCTGATCGGGACCCTCCTCGTGCTCGCCCTGTTCGGCGTGCTCGGCTACGCGGGCCTGAGGGTGGCCACCCGGGTCAAGGAGCCGTTCCCGCGCCTGGCCTCCTTCGCGATCGTCACCTGGCTCATGGGACAGGTCATGATCAACGTGGGCGCGGTCATCGGGCTCCTGCCCGTCACCGGCGTCCCCCTGCCCCTGGTCTCCTACGGAGGTTCGTCGCTGATCACCACCATGGTCGCCCTCGGCGTGCTCCTCGCGCTCGCCAAGGCCGAGCCCCAGGCCGCCAGGGCGCTGGAGGCCCGGGGTCCGAGTCAGGTACAAAGGGCTCTAAGCTGGCTGGGCCTGGAGAACTTCGTGGCCTCGATGAACAACCGGGGCGGAACGGCCTCCAGGCGCGTCGCCGCAGGACGGGGTCCGCGTACGCCGGGCCCCCGTGGCGGCAGGACAACGGCCAAGCACAGGAACGGACCGGTCCCGGCGGGTGACCGGCCAAGGAGGAATCGGCAACGATGAGGGTAGCCCTCGCCGGAGGCGGCACGGCCGGGCATATCGAGCCCGCGCTCTCCCTAGCGGACGCGCTTCGACGCATCGACCCCAGCACGGAGATCCTCTGCCTGGGAACCGAGCGGGGTCTGGAGACCCGGCTGGTGCCCATGCGCGGCTACGAGCTGGGCCTGATCCCGGCGGTCCCGCTGCCCCGCAAGATCACCCCGCAGCTCCTCAGCGTCCCGGGCAAGCTCGCCGGCGCGCTGAGCGCGGCGGGCGAACACCTGGACCGGTTGCAGGCGGACGTCATCGTCGGCTTCGGCGGCTACGTGGCCACCCCCGGCTACCTGGCGGCGCGCCGGCGCCGGATCCCCATCGTCGTGCACGAGGCCAACCCCCTCCCGGGCCTGGCCAACCGGCTCGGCGCGCGCATGACACCGCACGTGTTCACCGGACACCCCCACACCCAGATCCGCAACGGCCGCTTCGTCGGCATCCCCCTGCGCCAGCAGATCACCACCCTCGACCGGCTCGCCATGGGCGACAAGGCGCGCACCTACTTCGGCCTGCGCCCCGACCTCCCCACCCTGCTGATCTTCGGCGGCTCCCAGGGCGCGCAGCGCCTCAACGAGACCGCGTTCGCCTCCCGTGACGCCTTCCGCGACCGGGGCGTGCAGGTCCTGCACGTCGTCGGCCCCAAGAACGCGGAGGAGCCCCAGGACCTCACCCAGGCGGGCGTGCCCTACGTGGCCGTCCCCTACGTGGACCGCATGGACATGGCCTACGCCGCCGCCGACGTCGCCATGTGCCGCTCCGGTGCGATGACCTGCGCCGAGCTGACCGCCGTCGGCCTGCCCGGCGCCTTCGTCCCGCTGGCCATCGGCAACGGCGAGCAGGCACTCAACGCCGAGCCGATCGTCCAGGCGGGCGGGGGCCTGATGATCAACAACGCGGACATCTCCGTGGAGTGGATCGTCGACCAGCTCATCCCGCTGCTCACCGACACCGACCGGGTCGTGGCCATGTCCGAGGCCGCCGCCCGGATGGGCCGCCGCGACGCCGACATGGCACTCGCCCGCGAGGTCATGGCCGTCGCCCGCGGCGACCGCCCCACCCCCGAGATCCCCCTGTCCGACGACGACGGCGAGGACGCGTTCTACGACGACGGGAAGGACGCCCGATGAGCCTGGTCCGCCCGACCGAGCCGGTTCCCGTCGACAAGCTCGGCCGCACCCACTTCATCGGCCTGGGCGGGGCCGGCATGTCCGGCATCGCCCGGGTCCTGCTCCAGTCCGGGGTGGAGGTGTCCGGCAGCGACGCCCGCGACAGCGACACCCTGCGCGAGCTGGAGCAGATGGGCGCCGACGTCCACGTCGGCCACGCCGCGGGCAACCTCGGCGCCGCCGAGACCCTCGTGGTCTCCTCCGCGATCCGCGAGGACAACCCCGAACTCGTCGAGGCCCGCCGCCGCGGCCTGCGCGTCCTGCCCCGGGCGGCGGCCCTGGGGGCGCTCCTGCTGGGCCGCGAGGGCATCGCTGTCTCCGGCACCCACGGCAAGACCACCACGACCTCCATGGTCACCGTGGTGCTCCAGCACCTGGGGGTCGACCCCGGCTACGTGATCGGCGGAAAGCTGGTCACCACCGGCCTGGGCGCCGACGCCGGCCTGGGCGAGGTCATCGCCGTGGAGGCCGACGAGAGCGACGGCTCCTTCCTCATGCTCTCCCCGAAGGTCGCCGTGGTCACCAACGTGGAGGCCGACCACCTCGACAACTACAGCGGCATCGAGGAGATCCACGCCAACTTCGCGGCGTTCGTCGACCGTGTCGGACGCACCCTGATCGTCGGGATCGACGACCCGGGCGCCCGGCAGGTCGCGGAGCTGGCCCGCGAGCGCGGCAAGAAGGTCCTGACCTACGGCGAGGCCGAGGACGCCGACTACCGGGTCACCCGGGTGCGCGCCCGCGGTTTCACCACCGAGTTCACGATCCGCACCGCCGGGGGCGAGCCCATCGACGGCACGCTCGCCGTCCCCGGTCGGCACAACGTGCTCAACGCCGCCGCGGCCGTCGCCGTGGCGGACGAGCTCGGCCACGACCTGGAGGTCGCGGTGGAGGGCATCGCGGACTTCGCGGGGGCCGCGCGCCGCTTCGAGATCAAGGGCGAGGCCGGTGGCGTCGCCGTCTACGACAGCTACGCCCACCACCCGACCGAGATCGAGGCCGACCTGAGGGCCACGCGCGCCGCGCTGGACTCGTTCGCCGAGGACGCGGGCGAGGCGGGGGGACCGGCGCCCGGGGGCAGGGTCGTCGCCCTGTTCCAGCCGCACCTGTACAGCCGTACCCGCATCTTCGCCGAGGAGTTCGCGACCGCGCTGGGCCTCGCGGACGAGGTCGTGGTGATGGAGGTCTACGCGGCCAGGGAGGACCCCGAGCCCGGGGTCACCGGCGAGCTGATCACCTCCCGCGTCCCCCACGACCGGGTGCGGTACGTGCCGGGTCGCGAGGAGGTCGTGCGGACGGTGGCCGGGCTGGTCCGGCCTGGCGACATCGTCCTCACCATGGGCGCGGGGGACGTGACCGAGCTGGGGCCGCTGATCGTGGACACGATCGCCGAGGCGGCCGACGAAGCGCCCGGAAGCCGGTAGGCGCAGGAGAGAAGAAGAGGACACGGGTGAGCGCGGACGAGGGCGGGGCGGCGGACGGGGCCGCACCACGGGGAGGATCCGATCCGTGGAAGGTCGCCTTCGTGGCGCTGCTCGTGGTGGCGCTGGTCTGCGTGGTCACCTGGGTGCTGCTCGGCTCCCGCCTGCTGGTGGTCCGCGACGTCGCGGTCACCGGGCTGGACCGGATGTCGCCGCAGGAGGTGGTGTCCGCGGTGGACGTGGCCACCGGAACCCCCCTGGTCAGGGTCGACCTCGACCGGAGCCGCGCCCGTGCCGAGTCCCTCCCGCTCGTGGAGGAGGCCACGGTGCGACGCGGCTGGCCCGCGACCCTGGAGGTCGAGGTGGTGGAGCGCCAGCCCGTGCTGGCCGTCCCCGTGGGGGAGGAGTACCGGCTCGTGGACGGCGACGGCGTGCGCATCGAGGACTCGAAGACCCGTCCCGGCACCCACCCCGTGGTCAGGGTCACGGGGGAGGTCGAGGGCAACGAGGCGGTCCGCGCCGCCGCCGACATCGTGGAGGCGGCGCCCGACTCGCTGATCGCCCAGATCCAGCTCATCGACGCCACCGACCCCGGGGCGATCACCATCGCACTCGGCAACGGCTCCACGGTGGAGTGGGGGACGCCCGAGGGGACCGCGGACAAGAGCGACGTCCTGCGCGTGCTGCTGCGCGAGCACCCGCCCGAGGAGGGGCGCGTCTACGACGTCGGAACCCCCGATCTCGCCATCGTACGGTGAAGAAGTACCCAGCTCCAGGCAAAGGAAGAGGCGTGGCACGGAAAGTCGAACCGCCGCCCGGCGGGCCGCGCAGCGCGCCCGCGAGGGGGTTCCGGACGGACTCCCGGGCATCCGGCGGGGACATTCCAGACGCGACGCGCCGAGTGCGCACATCGCTTCCTTGCGTTATACGCCGTTAGGCTGACCTCGTCATCGGTTGCCCGTGGTCGGCGGTCCGCTTACTGTCGGGAAGCACAGCCAACGTCAACAAAGCAGCAAAACACGCTTTTCGGGGTACGCAGGAACCGTTTTGCTCCGCTCCTACAGCGGATCGCGCCAGCCCTCCCCGGGCAGGATCGCAACGGCTCCGGTGACCCCGGGTCCCCGGACAAACGCGTCGAGAACGCCGTCGCAGGGACCCGAAACGCACACTGTAGAACCGGATGCCGGTCCGGAGGCGTACCCGGTGGCGAGAGCCACCGGAGCGTTCACGGAACGGCGTATGCGAGCGGAAAGGCCCCTCGTCGTGGCAGCACCGCAGAACTACCTCGCGGTCATCAAAGTCGTCGGCATCGGCGGCGGCGGTGTCAACGCCGTCAACCGAATGATCGAAGAGGGGCTCAAAGGCGTCGAGTTCATCGCCATCAATACCGACGCCCAGGCGCTGCTGATGAGTGACGCCGACGTCAAGCTCGACGTCGGCCGAGAGCTCACACGCGGCCTGGGAGCCGGAGCCAACCCCGATGTCGGCCGCCAGGCGGCCGAGGACCACCGGGAGGAGATCGAGGAGGTCCTCAAGGGGGCCGACATGGTCTTCGTCACCGCTGGTGAGGGCGGCGGCACCGGCACCGGGGGCGCTCCCGTCGTCGCCAACATCGCCCGCTCCCTGGGAGCCCTCACCATCGGCGTGGTCACCCGCCCCTTCGGCTTCGAGGGCAAGCGGCGCGCGACCCAGGCCGAGTCGGGGATAGCGATGCTCCGCGAGGAGGTCGACACGCTCATCGTGATCCCCAACGACCGGCTGCTGTCCATCTCCGACCGCCAGGTCAGCGTGCTGGACGCCTTCAAGGCGGCGGACCAGGTGCTGCTCTCCGGTGTGCAGGGCATCACCGACCTGATCACCACGCCGGGCCTGATCAACCTGGACTTCGCCGACGTCAAGTCGGTCATGTCCGGGGCGGGGTCGGCGCTGATGGGCATCGGTTCCGCACGCGGGGACGACCGGGCCGTCGCGGCCGCGGAGATGGCCATCTCCTCGCCGCTGCTCGAAGCGAGCATCGACGGCGCCCACGGGGTGCTGCTGTCCATCCAGGGCGGCTCCGACCTGGGCCTGTTCGAGATCAACGAGGCGGCGCAGCTCGTCGCGAACTCGGCGGCCCCCGAGGCCAACATCATCTTCGGCGCCGTCATCGACGACGCCCTGGGCGACGAGGTGAGGGTCACCGTCATCGCGGCGGGGTTCGACGAACCCGAGGTCACCGGACCCGTGGTCCGGGAGCGGCAGCCGGTGGACCCTCCTGAGGCCGTCGCCCACACCGCGGGCTCCGCGTCGCGCAGGGAGCAGCAGCCCACCAGGGTGACGCCCCCCGCCGGTGACGCGGGCGGGACGGCGGCCACCTCCATGCCGTGGATCACGCCCTCCCGCCCGGAGCGGACCGAGCCGGAGGCGGCGTCCGCGCAGATGCCGCCGGTCCGGTTCCCGTCCGAACCGGAGCCCGTCCGTCAGGAGCAGGCCCCGGTCGAGCAGCCGCGCACGGAGACCCCGGCCCACGGCTCGGAGTCCCACGCCTCCTACGAGGCGCCCGCCCCGGCGGGGTCCTCCGAGGAGGGGCGGCCCGCGGGGGAGCGGGAGGAGCCCTCGCAGCACGGCGAGGTCCAGTCCGGCCCCGTCCACGCCGTCTCCGACTCCACCGCCGAACGGCGGGGGGACGTGCCCACGCCCCGCCGCCGGGTCATCTTCGACGACCCCGACGACCTGGACGTGCCCGAGTTCCTGAAGTAGCGCACCACCGTCCCGGTACCATCGACGTGTCAGCGGCCCCGACCCATGCGGCGGGGCCGTCGCCGCCCCCGGGGAAGCGCGCGCCGGCCGCGCCGGCGCCGTCCCGGCGGGCCGAGGGAAGGACCGCGGTCACACGGATGGGCAACGTCATCGATCTGGGGCACGGCGTGCGTGCCGCCGTCACCGAACGGCACGGCGGGGTCAGCGCCCCGCCGTACGACTCGCTCAACCTGGGGCTGGGCTCGGGCGACGTGCGGGAGGCCGTCCTCGCCAACAGGCGGACCGCCGCCGCCGGCCTGGGGTTCGACATCGACCGGGTCGTGTGGATGAACCAGGTGCACAGCGCCGACGTGCTCGTCGCGGACGCGCCGGGTGGGGCGGGTACCTGCGACGGGGTCGTCACGACCCGCCCCGACCTGGTCCTGGCCTCGATGGCCGCCGACTGCCTGCCGGTCCTGGCCGCCGACGGCGAGGCGGGTGTCCTGGGAGCCGCGCACTCGGGCCGCCTCGGGACGGCGAACGGCGTGGCGGCCAACCTCGTCGGGTCGATGGTCGGCCAGGGGGCCCGTGCCGACCGCATCACCGTCTTCCTCGGTCCGGCCATCTGCGGCAAGTGCTACGAGGTGCCCCCGGAGGTGCAGGCCGAGACGGCCAGGGACACCCCCGAGGCCGCCTCCACCACCCGGAAGGGCACCACGGGGGTGGACATGCTCGCGGCCGTCACCGCCCAGCTGCGGCGGGCCGGTGTGACCGACGTCCGGGCCGACGGCCGCTGCACCCTGGAGAGCCCTGAGCTGTTCTCCCACCGGGGCGGCGCGCCGACCGGAAGATTCGCCTCGTTCATCTGGCGTTCCTGACTGTCGTACCGGGCCGCCAGGATGGCTTTCGGAACCCGCCGGAACCGCCAGGGACCTCCCCTCCTGCGGTGACGCGTCCGAAACGCGGGCCCCACGACCCCCGGAGACCGCATCGGACCCCGGGGACCCACCCGACGGGGAAAGAGAAGGAGCACCGTGCCACACGTCGACCCAGCTCGCGTCGAGCAGGTCCGCGCCAACCTCGCGGCCGTGCGGGCCAGGATCGAGCAGGCCTGCGCGCGCGCCGGCCGCGCGCCCGAGGAGGTGTCGCTGGTCGCGGTCACCAAGACCTATCCGGCCGACGATGTGCGGATTCTCGCCTCCCTGGGTGTCCGCGACGTCGGCGAGAACCGGGACCAGGAGGCCGCGCCGAAGGCGGCGGAGACCGCTGACCTCGGCTTGACCTGGCATTTCGTCGGGCAGTTGCAGACCAACAAGGCACGCTCCGTGGCCTCCTACGCCGACGTCGTGCACTCGGTGGACCGCACCAGGCTGGCCCGTGCGCTGGGGGAGCGGGCGGCGGCGGCCGGACGTGGTCTGACCTGCCTCGTCCAGGTGAACCTCGACGACGACTCGCGGGCCGGCGTCATCGGACCGCGCGGCGGGGTCGACCCGGAGGACGCGCTCGCGCTCGCCGCCGACATCGAGGCGCACGAGTCGCTCACACTCGGGGGCGTGATGGCGGTGGCCCCCCGGGGGGGCGACCCGGCCGAGGCCTTCGCCCGCCTCCACGGGGTGGCGAGTCGTGTCCGTGATCGTTATCCTCTGGCGACGGTGATCTCGGCGGGAATGAGCGCGGACCTCGAATCGGCGATCGAGCGAGGAGCGACACACGTGCGACTCGGTACGGCGTTGCTCGGCAACCGCGGACCGATCGTGGGGTAATGTCCCCACATAGACCTTGGAACCCGTCTGTGGAGTTCGCCCGAAAGGGCGCCCCACCCCGTGGAACGCGGGGACGGCGGGCCAGTACGGAGGAGTCGGCTGCGGTGAAGGCCGCGGGGACGACGGAGGACATGAGATGGCCGGCGCGATGCGCAAGATGGCGGTCTACCTCGGCCTCGTGGAGGACGACCGTTACGATCACCGCTATGCGGACGAATATGATGAGTTCGACGATTTCGACGAGGCCGTGGAGGAGCAGCGCGATCGCGCTGCGGATTCTCCGCGTGGCGAGGAAACACGAGGCACCGCAGTGACGGACACCGGCGACTACCTGAGTACAGGTGAACGACGCGGTGGAACGACCACGACTGCCTCAACCGCCGACCTCGCTCGGATCACAACGCTCCATCCGCGCACCTACAACGAGGCGCGTACGATCGGAGAGCACTTCCGGGAGGGCACACCGGTGATCATGAACCTGACCGAGATGGTCGACAGCGACGCCAAGCGTCTCGTCGACTTCGCGGCTGGTCTGATCTTCGGTCTGCATGGCAGTATCGAACGCGTGACCAACAAGGTGTTCCTGCTGTCACCGGCCAACGTCGAGGTCACCGCCGAAGACAAGGCCCGGATCGCCGAGCGAGGGTTCTTCAATCAGAGCTAGACCATCACACTTGTCCAGAGATTGGGTCGGGGAACGACCGTGAGTATCGTCGTTGCAGTGCTGCTCTTCGCGCTACAGCTGTTCGTTTTCGTGCTGATCGCGAGGGTGGTCCTGGAGATGGTGCAGTCCTTCGCCAGGACGTGGCGGCCCACCGGGTTCGTCCTCGTCCTCGCGGAGATCGTGTACACCGTCACCGACCCGCCACTGAGGTTCCTGCGACGGTTCATCAAGCCGGTGAGACTGGGGAGCGTCGCACTCGACCTGAGTGTCCTCGTCCTCTTCATCATCGTGTGGATCTTGATGGCTCTCATCGGGAGCCTCGCCTAGCAGGGAAGGGGCGCGGGGGCAAGTATCGGGTCCCCGGTTCCGTTATGTGGTCTTGGTCATGATCTGGATTGCCGTAAGGTCACGATCAGGTAGCGTCCCTACGGACAGACTCCAAGCGCGCCAAGGAGACGAACATGCCGCTGACACCCGCCGATGTGCGGAACAAGCAGTTCAGTACGACCCGGCTCCGGCCAGGGTACGACGAAGAAGAGGTCGACGCCTTTCTCGACGAGGTCGAGTCCGAGCTCGACCGCCTGATCCAGGAGAACGAGGAACTGCGCGGCAAGCTGGCCGAATGCCTGCGGGGCAAGGTGCCCAACGCCGGCATGCAGGACTTCCAGCAGCCCCAGGACCAGGCGCCGGAGCCCCAGCAGCACGAGCAGATGCGCCCGGAGCCCGTCCAGCAGCCGCAGGCCGTCGAGCCGCAGCCCCCGGTCCAGCAGCAGATGCCGATGACCGGCGCGAACATGGGGATGGGCGGTGAGGAGAACATGGACACGGCCGCCCGCGTCCTCGCCCTCGCCCAGCAGACCGCCGACCAGGCGATCTCCGACGCCCGCCGTGAGGCGGACGAGACCCTCGGCCGCGCCCGCCACGAGTCCGAGGACATCCTCGGCAAGGCCCGCCGCCAGGCGGACCAGATCATCGGTGAGGCCCGGGCACGGTCGGAGAACCTCGACCGCGACGCCCAGGAGCGCCACCGCCAGGTCATGGGCAGCCTGGTGCAGCAGCGCGAGGAGCTGGAGCACAAGGTCAACGTGCTCAAGGACTTCGAGCGCGAGTACCGGAGCCGTCTGAAGGACTACTTCGAGCGCCAGCTGCGCGAGCTGAACGAGGAGGGCAAGCCCGTCGAGCCGAACCCGAACACCACGGGCGGCTTCCAGACGATGGCTCCGCAGGCCGGTGGCGCCCCCGCTCTCCAGCACGGCCCCGGCGGCAACCCGTTCGGTCAGCCCGAGCCCGCCCAGCACGGTGGATTCCACCCGGGTGAGGCTCCGCACGAGCGTCGCTAGACCAGCGGCATTCGGCTCCGAACAACTGAAGACTCCGGATACAACACGTGTAAAGGCCCTGGTCGACCCGTGATCCTTAGCATCCTCGCAACCGTGGCGGTGCTGGCGGCCATCGCCGTCATCGCGGCTGCCCTGGCCCTCGCCGAGACTGTCCTGGTGTACATCGCACTCGGACTGGCCGGCGCCAGCGTCCTCCTCCTCCTGGGGGGCATGGTCCAGGGACGCATCGCCGAGAGCAGGACGGGTCGCCCCGGAACGGACGGTTTGGGGAAGTCGTCCGTCCCGACCGGCGCCGCCACCCCGGCGGCGACGGCAGCGGGCCCCCACGTCGTGCCGGAGTACTCCGGGCGCGTTCCCGTACCGGCCCAAGGGCCGGTACGGGAAGCCCCCGCGCAGGACACGCCCGTCTGGGCGGCCGCGGACGACGCCGGGCACGGGGAACCGGAGTACGACGTCCCCCGCTGGCAGACCCCCACCGCGCACGAGTGGCCGGAACCGGACACGGCGCCCGCCGGGAGCACCGTCCGCGCGGGATCCCCGGCCGAGGCCGACCCCGCGGCTCCCGCCTCCGAGGCGCGGACGGACGGGGAACCGGCCGACACGGCGGTTACCGCCGACATCCCCGAGGCCCGTGAACGGGCCGGTGAGGACGGAGGGGCTCCCTCCCGCCTCCACACGGGGGACGACGGGCCCGAACTGGACCCCGCCCCCTTCACCTACAGCATTCCCGGTCAGGGCTCCTCCCACGAGGACGGGGCCGCTCCGGTCGACGCGACCGCGGACCCCGACAACGGGGTCGCGGGCGCCGGGGCCCCCGAGGCGGACGCCTTCTCCTACCGGATCCCCGGCGAGGCGGACCGGAGCGAGCGGGCGGAGGACGACCCGGAGACCGGCGACCCGGACACGGAGCAGGCCCCGGCGCCCGACGTCTCCGCGGACGGAGACGGGGAAGCCCGCCCGGACGCCGACGAGGCCCTGCGCGCCGAGCAGGCCGTGGAGCACGCGGAGGCCGACTCCGAGCGCGGCGAGGACGAGCCCGCGACCGGCGGGGACGCCGGACCCGGGTCCACGGCCGCCGGCGAGGGCCCCGACACCGAGCCCGACACGGACGACACCGCGGCGCAGGGGGAGCGCGAGCACGCCTCCTCCGAGGCGGAACCCGTACCCTCGGCGCACACCGACACCGACACCGACACCGACACCGACACCGACACCGACACCGACACCGACACCGACACCGACACGAACGTGTCGGCGGAGGCCCGCGCCCCGGAGGCGCAGGACGCGGACGCCGACCCCGTGCCGGAGGACGGCGGGCGCGTCGAGGACGCTCCCGCCGCCGGTACGGGCGGCGCAGCCGAGGCCGCGGACACCGGGGACCCCGCCCCTGAGGCGGAGTCCGCAGACGACGCGGACGGGGCCTTCACCTACCGCCTGCCCGGCCGGGGCGACGCCGCGGAAGAGGGGGCCGACGAGGCGGAGAGCGACCGGGAGACCGCGGACACCGGGCGGACGTCGGCGTTCAGCTACCGGCTCCCACAGCCCGAGGACGGCGGGGCGGTCGCGGAGCGGTCCGACCGGGACGGCGACGATGACGAGGAGGGCGCCCCCGCGGCCGACGGCACCGCCGACGCGGGCGACCCCGACACCACCCCCGCGCCCACCCGTCCGGAGCCGGAGGGCGATACGGCCGACGGCCCGGGGGCCGGGGACGCGGAGCCGGACGGGAGCGAGCGGCCCGCCAAGGCCGAGGACGAGGACGCCGAGGACGACCACGCCGTCGCCTACGCGGCCGTTCTCGACGGGGACACCGACCTCGACGGCGGCAAGGACTCGGACAAGGACCCCGACAAGGTCCAC
>NZ_JBSHDN010000077.1:0-29860 GCF_053616335.1 Nocardiopsis sp. NPDC055824 | reverse complement strand
GTGGCTGGGGTGGGGGCCGATGAGGATGCCCGATGTTGTGGGGGTTCCGCACAGGCGGCGTGGAAGTGCGGGGGGAGGGGCGGTAGGCTGCATTTAACTCACCTCGTGTCTTAGTGGACAGGTGAGGCACTAGCTCCGGTGGCCGCCTTTGACTTCGGCCACCGGAGCTTTTTTGTGCCCAAGATGGTCGCCCGCTCGTGGTTAGGGGCGAGCTGTGGTGGGCTCAGGTAGCGACTGACTGTTTCCCAAGAACAGACTGCTGGCCTGGGCGAATGCCGTCTAGCGAGGTGTGGAAACTGGGGTGCGTGTATGCAGGAAGTCTGTGAACTGTAGTGATGTGTGTTTAACTGGAGTCATGACTAAGGCTCATAACCCCGTGAGTCAAGCCGCAGTGGATCAGTTCCGGAACGAGTTGAAACGATTGCGGCTAATGGCTGATTTGTCTCAATCGGAGCTGGGGAGGCGAACAAGCACGTCAGGGGCCCAGATCGGAGCAATCGAGCGAGGTGAGCGACGTCCCGCTCGCACGTTTGCTGAGGCTGCCGACAAGGCTCTGGGTGCCTCCGGGTCGCTACACATGCTTTGGCCGGGCGCTCGTTCGTCGTTCCCCCGATGGATGGCGGAGTTTGCTGAGCTGGAGATGAAAGCCCAGGCCATCTATGAATTTCAGGTACAGGCGCTCCCTGGCCTCACCCAGACGAAAAACTACATGTCAGCACTGCTTGATGCTGCCTGGCCCCCCTTGGGGGTGACTGAAGCTGACCGGATCAGAAACGGCAGGTTGGAGCGGCAGGCAGTCTTCAAGCGAGAACCTCCTCCGATGTGCGTTTTTATCGTGGAAGAGATTGCTTTTCGACGGGACGTCGGCGGCTCAGAGGTGATGAAGGAACAGCTTGATCACCTCTTGCGCCTGGCTAAAGACCCGTTCGTTCAGATCCAGTGCGTTCCGACTGCCCGCGGAGCACACTCGGCCATGGATGGATCGTTCGTCGTACTCGAGATGAGTGAGGCCGAGAGCCTGGTTTACGCTGAAGTGCCGGGCGCGGGGCACGTGATCGTTGATGCACAGACCGTGGCAAACTCCCAGAGGAAGTTTGGTGCGCTGCGCTCGCAGGCGCTCCCGCACGAAGAGACTGTGCGGTTCATTGAAGTGAGAAGAGGGCATCTCGATGACTGACGATGGAGTGTGGCACAAATCCAGCTACAGCGGCCAGCAGGGCCACTGCGTCGAGGTTGCGGAGGGCCTGGTCACCGGTGTCCGCGACACCCAGAACCGAGAGCTGGGGCATCTCGACGTCCCTGCTCCTGAGTGGACCGCGCTGGTGAACGCGGTGCGCTGCCGGTAACACCCCCCACATCCTGCACGCGAAGAACCGCACCCCGTCCGGTTACGGGGTGCGGTTCTCCTGTGAGAGCCGGAGCCCTGCCTCTCGGGGTCACCCCACCTGGGCCAGCCCGGCAGGCCGCCGGCCGGTGGTGGACTTCTTGGACTGCAGCCAGATGATGACGCCGACCACGAGCGCACCGGCGGCGAGCAGTCCGCCGGCGAGGTTGGGGCTGCTGTCGCCGAGTCCCGTGCTGATGACGTAGCCGCCCAACCAGGCCCCGATGGCGTTGCCGAGGTTGAACATGCCGATGTTCATCGAGGAGGCGAGGTTGGGGGCGCCGGCGCGTTCGGCCCGTTCCATCACCAGGCGTTGGATCGGGGAGACGGTGGCGAAGCCCGCGGCGGCCATGAGGAACACCGCGGCGAACGTGACCACGACGTTGTCCGCGGTGAGCCAGAACACGAGCAGCGTGACCGTGAGCAGGGCAAGGCTTCCCAGCAGCAGACCCATGAGGTTCTTGTCGGCCAGCCGTCCTCCCAGGATGTTGCCGATGAACAGCCCGAGCCCGAAGACGAGCATGTAGGCCGTGATCCAGCTCTCCGGGGTGCCGGTCGCGTTCATGGTGATGGGGGCGATGTAGGTGATGGAGGTGAAGAACCCCGCCGGTCCGAGGACGGTGATCAGCATCGCGAGCAGCAGTTGTGGGTTGACGAAGGCGCGGACCTCGGCGGCGAAGTCGAACGACTCATCGGTCCTGCTCGCCGGGATGCAGGCGAGGATGCCGACCAGGACGATCAGGCCGATCGCCGAGATGCCCAGGAACGAGGTCCGCCAGGAGAACTCCGTGGAGACCCAGGTGGCGATCGGGGTGCCGATGAGCGTGGCCAGGGTCAGACCGGAGAACATGAACGCGATCGCGCTGGTCTTCTTGTGCTCGGGAACCGCGCGCGAGGCGATGATCGAGCCGATGCCGATGAAGGCCGCATGGGTCAGTGAGGAGACCACTCTGCCCAGGAGGGTCAGCGCGAAGGACGGGGCGAAGGCGGTCAGCAGGTTCCCGACCACGAACAGGCCCATGAGGACGAGCAGGAATCTCTTCTTCTCGAACCGCTGCCCGACCAGGACCAGGACCGGGGCGCCGAGGAAGACGCCGAGGGCGTAGGCTGTCGCGGCCCAGCCCGCGGTGGTGACCGAGATGCCGAATTCGGTGGCGATTCCGGGCATCAGGCCGGAGATCGCGAACTCGGTGGTGCCGATCCCGAAGGCGCCGGCGGCCAGGGTCAGCAGCACCAGCCGGGTGCGTGAGGCGTTGTCGTGGGAAAGCATGCCCACCAGCCTGGACGGACCGGGATACGGCAGCCAGACACCTGTTGGGTGTGCGCCCGGGGTTCCTACCACTGACAGGGTCATGCTGGTTCGGGCCGGAGTACCTACCCTGGTAGGTATGACACCTTCGGCGAGCACACCATCGGGGAACCTGGGTGAGTTCCTGCGCTCCCGTCGCGCTGCCCTCGACCCCGAACAGGCCGATGTCATCAGCTGGGGCCGACGCCGCAGGGTCCCCGGGCTACGGCGTGAGGAAGTCGCCCAGTTGGCCGGCGTCAGCGTCGCCTACTACACGCGACTGGAACAGGGGCAGGCACGCAACGCCTCGACCGAGGTGCTCCTCGCCCTGGCGCGGGCGCTGCAGCTGACGCCGACCGAGGTCGAGCACCTGCTCGACCTGGCCAAACCCTCGCAACTGCGTCCTGCGCCCCGGACCAGGCCCGAGCGACCGCACCCCCGGGCGCTGGCGATGCTGGAGGCCATCTCCGGTCAGCCCGCCGTGCTCCTGGGGCGACGCAACGACGCGCTGGCCTGGACCCGGACGGGCCATGCCCTGCTGGCCCCGCACCTGCCGTTCGACAGCACCGCGGACCCCGCGACACAGCCGTCCATGCCGAGGCTGCTGTTCCTGGACCCGCGCGTGCGGGACTCCTACGTGGACTGGAAGACCGAGGCGTCCACGAACGTCGCCTACCTGCGGCGGATCAGCGGCAAGTACCTCGATGACACCCGTCTGGCCGAACTTGTGGGCGAGCTGAGCATGAAGGACCCCGAGTTCTCCTCCCTCTGGGCGTCCGGCCGCGTGGGGGAGTGCGTCGGTGGCACCAAGCGCTTCCGCCATCCCCTGGTCGGCGAGCTGAGCATGGAGTTCCAGATCTGGCTCCAGGCCGACAGCCCCGACCACCGCTTGGAGGTCTACACCCCGAGCGATCAGATGTCCGCCGATGCGATGACCCTGCTGGAGACCCTCACGCACGACGAGGGGCTGGGAGGCAGGCCTCCCACTGCGGAGAACGCCAACGGCACGGCTTCGGCACGGACACCGTCGGCGTACCGGAAGAACTGACCGGCACGCGAGTACCCGGATCCGCGCGCACGCGTCGGACAGAGGATGCCATGCGACCGCGCCCTCGGTGCACCGGCCCGAGGGGCGGGGGACTCGGGCGGTCGGCGGGGCCGGTTCGCGGCCTCGGATCTAGAGGCTGCCCCAGTCCCACAGTGCCTGGAGGACCGGGCCGAGGCGGCGGCCCCGGGGCGTCAGCGAGTAGCGCACCCTCGGCGGCCAGCCCGGACGCCGTTCCCGCCCGACCACCCCGGCCGCGCAGAGGTGTGCGAGACGGTCGGACAGCACCTTGTCCGACAGCTTCGGCAGGGCCTCGCGGAGCTCGCTGTAGGAGCGGTCGCCGCGCAGCAGTTCGCGCACCACCAGCGTCGTCCAACGGCCCTGGACGGCCGAGAGGGCGATCTCCACGGGGCAGGTGGGCGTGGGCTCCGCGACGTCCGCGCGCGGATCCTCGGGCAGTCCCGGGTGGCCAACCGTTGGGTGAGTCACGAGAGCGCCTCCTAGCGTGGTCGACACATTCATGATCCCGAACCGGAAGGACGTCCGTCGACCATGAGAGAACTGGCAGAACGGCCCGAAGACGTGCCAGCGGTGTTCGCCGAGCGGTTCAACAGCGGCGACCCCGACGCGCTGGCCCAGGTCTACGAGGACGCGGCGGTGCTGGTCCTGGACCCGTGGACGCCGCTGACAGGACCGGACGCGCACGCCGCCAACGCCCGGCTCCAGGGGCTCGGCGTTCCCGTCTCCGTCCACCCGCGACACGTCCACACCAGCGGAGACCTGGCGCTGCTGATCGTCGACTGGACCATCGAGGGCACCGGCCGCGACGGGCAGGCGGTGCACATCGAGGGGACCGCCACCGACGTTGCCCGGCGGGGACCGGACGGGCGCTGGCGGTATGCCATCGACAACCCCTTCGGCACCGGGGCTGGGTAAGCCTGCCGACGGCGCGGGGGGAACGGCGCCCTGCCACGGCGCGCCCGGTGACTCCTTTCGCACAGGTCCGGACGCGGAGCCGGACCGAGGACACCCGCACGGTTCCGTCGGAGGTCGCGGCCCGCCCGCCATGGCGGGTCACGACCGGCCGGACTCCTGCTCCGCGGTGCCGCAGCCCCGGCAGTGGCGCACGACACGGGCGGGCGGCCTCCCCCTTCTAGTACGTTTGTACTTGTACGCACGTACCAGACATTGGGGTGAAAAAGATGCTGTTCCGGACCTCTGGGCGACGCGCACAGGGGGAGCGCCCATGACCTCCCGCCGGGACCCCGAGAGGCGCCGACGCGCCATGGTCGAGGCCGCCGCGCAGGAGATGGTCGCCAACGGCAGTTCCGCCCTGACGCACCGGCGGGTGGCCGAACTGGCCCGGGTGCCGCTGGGGGCCACCACCTACTACTTCGACTCCCTGGACGACCTGCGCGCCGCCGCCCTGCAGGCCATCGCCGAGCAGGCCGACGAGGAGCTGCGCGAGTTCGCGGAGGAGATCCACGGCTGCGACGGCCGCCCCGAGGGCATCGCCGCGCTGTTCGCCGCCTACCTGGGCGACCGCGAACGGCTGCGCGCCGAGAGCCTGCTCTACTTCGCCGGCGTGGACAACCCCGATCTGCGTCCGTTCGCCCAGCAGTGGGTACAGGGGGTCACCGAGATCCTGCAGGCCTACGCCGCGCCCGAAGCGGCCCGGGCCACGGCCGTCTACCTGGACGGGGTCATCCTGTACACCCTGCTCCACGACCGGCCCCTCGACGAGGCGGCACTGCGCATGGCGATCGCCGCCCTGATGAGCACATCCCTGGAAGAGAAGCCGTGAGCACTCCGCACCACACCTCCGACGCACCGGGCGCCATCGCCGGACACCTGTCCGCCGGCCGCCGCTGGGCCGCCCTGGCGGTGCTGGCCGCCAGCCTGCTCGTGGTGGTCATGGACATGACCATCCTCAACGTCGCCCTGCCCGAGATGGCCGCGGCGCTGTCCCCGACCGCGGCCCAGCAGCTGTGGATCGTCGACATCTACTCGCTGGTCCTGGCCGGCCTCCTGGTCACCATGAGCACCCTGGGCGACCGGTGGGGCCGCAAGAGGATGCTCCTGACCGGCTTCGCCGTCTTCGGCGGGGCCTCCCTGCTGGTCCTGGCGGCCGAGACGGCCCCCGTGGTGGTCGCCGTGCGCGCCCTGCTGGGCGTGGGCGGGGCGATGATCATGCCGGCCACGCTCTCGATGATCCGCAGCCTGTTCACCGACCCGGCCGAACGGGCCAAGGCGCTCGGCATCTGGGCGGCCGTCGCCTCCCTGGGAGCGGCCGTGGGACCCATCGTGGGCGGTCTGCTGCTGGAGCACTTCTCCTGGCACGCGGCGTTCCTGCTGAACGTGCCCCTGATGGCCGCGGCCGTCCTCGTGAGCCTGTTCCTGCTGCCCGAGGCGCGCAACCCCCACCCCGGGCGCTGGGACGCCCTGGCCACCGCCCTGTCGATCGCGGGCATGACCGCCCTGGTGTGGGGCATCAAGCGCATCGCCAAGGAGGGACCGGCCGACGCCCTGGCACTGGCGGCGCTCGCGGCGGGGCTGGCCCTGCTGGTCTGGTTCGTGCTGCGCTGCCTCCACAGCGACTCGCCGCTGCTGCGGGTACGCCTGTTCACCGTCCCCTCCTTCACGGCCGGGACCCTGGCGGCGCTGTTCACCATGCTGGCCATGGGATCGGCGCTGCTGCTCGCGGCGCAGTGGTTCCAGCTCGTGCAGGGGTGGTCGCCCCTGCAGGCCGGGATCGGGCTGCTGCCGATGGCTGTCGCCGCCACGGTGGTCTCCCCGCTGGCGCCGGTGCTGGCCCAGCGCATCGGCGCCCGCACCGTCCTGGTGGGCGGCCTGGCGCTGTCGGGGCTGGGCTTCGCCGCCCTGGCCCTCGCCCCCGCGCCGCTCACCTACGCGCCGGTCGCGATATTCCTGACCCTGCTCGGCGCGGGCATGGGATCCCTGGCCATCGCCTCGGCGATCATCATGTCGGGGACCCCGGCCGAGCACGCAGGCAGCGCCGCGGCGATCGAGGAGACCTCCTACGAACTGGGCGCGGTCCTGGGCGTGGCCGTGCTGGGCAGTGCGGCGTCCGCCCTCTACCGCGCCGAACTGCCGGCCTCCGACCTCGCCGCCGCGGGCCTGGGACCGCAGGGGGTGGGGGCGGCGCAGGAGTCCCTGGGCGGCGCCCTGCACGTCCTGGCCGACCTGGGCCCCGCCGGCGCCGCAGCCGCGTTCCAGGCCCAGGAGGCCTTCACCCACGGCCTGACCCTGGTCGGCGGCATCGGCGCCGCGGTCATGCTGGTGTCGGTGGTCGTGGTGTTCGCCCTGACGCCCAAGGACCTGGACGTGACCAAGGGCCACTGAGGCCCGACCGCCGCTGCGGGCGGCGTATCGGGCGCCGCCCCCGCACCGTCACAGGACTGGTGCGGGGGCGGTCGGCGTCCTCAAGACCCGCTCGGGGCGTGGTCAGCGGGTGAGCACGACGGTCTTGCCGGGCAGCCGCCCGGAGGCGGCGTCCCCGTGCACGGCGGCCAGCTCGGCCATCGGGCGGCGGTCGGCGACGTGGAGCCGGAGCTTTCCGGCGTCCATCCTGGCGACGAGGGCGGCCAGCTGTGCGCCGTCGCTGCGGACCCACAGGCTCGCGGTGCGCACCTTCCGGTCGGGGACCTCGGGGACCGGGCCGGCCGTGCTGGCGGCGACCCCGCCGTCGGAGACGTAGTCCGCCAGCCGCGCGAGCTCCTCCGGGGAGACGCGCACGTGGTTCACCACGACCTGGAACGGACCGCCCACGGCGGCCGGGCCCGCAGCGAGGTCGAGGGGGCCGACGACCCGGTCCGCGCCGTAGCCCCGAAGGCGGTCGGCGTGCTGCGGCGCGTCCACCGCGGTCACGTGCGCCCCCGCGTCGACGGCGAGCTGCACCACGAGGCTGCCCACAGCGCCCCCCGCCCCGTTGACCAGGAGGGTCTGCCCGGGCTTCAGCTCGGCGAGCTCGAAGGCCGTCTGCCAGGCCGCCAGACCGGTCAGAGGCAGTGCCGCGGCGTCGACCAGCTCGATCGTCCGGGGTGCCGGGGCCAGGGACTCCACCGGGACGAGTGCGTACTCGGCGGCTCCGCCGGCGGAGCCGAGGGGCAGCATCGCCACGACCCGGTCGCCGACGGCCGGGCCCGTCACGCCCGCGCCGAGTTCGGCGACGGTGCCCGCCAGGTCGATCCCCGGCACGTAGGGGAGGGTGATCGGGAGCATCTCGGCCAGGACGCCGGCGCGGATGTGGTCGTCGACCGGGTTGAACGAGGTGGCCGCCACCCGCACCAGCACCTGGCCGGCGCCGGGGACCGGACGGTCGACCTCCTCGTGGCGCAGGACCTCGCTGCTGCCGAACTCGTGGAAACGGATTGCCTTCATAACACTTTCCTCCGGGGTGTGGTGGTGCCGTCGCCCCAGGACGGGCGATCAGGCGCGAAGGTGGAACACGTCGAGGCGCTCAGGCCAGCTGCACCGACCGGGTGGAGTTGCCCATCACCATGCGGTCGATCGCGCTCACGGCGCTGCCGGGGTCGTCGGCGGCGCCGACGGCCAACAGCAGCGGGACGAAGTGGTCGGCCGTCGGATGGGCGACCGCGGCGCCGGGCGCCTTGTCGCGGTAGTCGGCGAGGGCATCGGCGTCGCCCCGGGCGAGGGCGTCGACGGCCCACGCGTCGAAGGCCGCGGTGGCGGCGGCGAGCTCGGGCCGGCGGAAGACGGCGAAACTGTGCGTCATGAAGCCCGAGCCGAGAACGAGGACGCCTTCCTCGCGCAGGGGCCGCAGGCGTGTGCCGAGGTCGAGCAGGGCGCCGGGGTCCATGCCGGGCATCGACAACTGCACGACCGGGACGTCGGCGGCGGGGTACATGGCCATGAGCGGGATGAACGCGCCGTGGTCGAGGCCGCGGTCGGCGAACTCGTGCACCGGTGTCGGGCCCAGCAGGCCGGTGAGCCGCCGCGCCAGGTCGGTGGCGTCCGGGGTCGCGTAGGGAAGGGTCTTGTAGCGGGGGTGGAAGCCGCTGAAGTCGTAGTGGAGCGGGACGCCGGCCGCGGCTCCCGATATCGCGGCCGGCGCCTGTTCCCAGTGGGCCGATACCACGACGACGGCCCGGGGTTTGGGCATCGACCGGGCCCAGCCGAAGAGGTCGTCGAGCCACTGCGGGTCGTCGAGGGTGAACGGGGCGCCGTGGCTGACGAAGAGGCTGGGCATGGGTCCGTCGGAGGGGGTCCACACCCGCTGTCCGCGCGCCTGTGGCAGGACCCGGGCGAGGAGGTCGTCGTACGCCGCGGCCGGTGCGCGCGGCGGTACAGAGGGGTTCAGGCTGCTCGTGGTGGTCAAAATCAACTCCTTCACTTGCTCAGGAAAGTGTTTTTACTTTCCCAGGCAAGTGAAACGTAGCCCGTCGAGGGTTGCCTGCGCAAGTGATGCGAGTTGCCCAGGCAAGTATGATGGGGCTCATGGACACCCAACCCTGGCTCGACGACGACCAACAGGACCTGTGGCAGGCGCTGCTCACGGTCGTCATCGCCCTACCAGCGGCCCTCGACCGCCAGCTGCAGCGGGAGGCGGGCATCTCCAACTTCGAGTACGGGGTCCTGGCCCGGCTGTCCACGGCCGACGAGGCCACGATGCGGCTCAGCGAGCTGGCCCGGCTCTGCGACAGTACCCAGCCCCGCCTGTCGAAGGTGATGGACCGTTTCGAGGCCCGTGACTGGGCCGTCCGCCGACCCGACCCCGGCGACGGTCGGTACACCCTCGCCACCCTGACCGGCGCCGGTCGGCAGAAGCTCGTCGAGAGCGCGCCGGAACACGTCGCGCAGGTGAAGCGGCTCGTGTTCGACCCGCTCACCGCCGCTCAGCGCCGCCACCTCGGGACCGCGCTCACCCGCATCGCCGCCACCGTGCGCCAGGAGGCCGAAGGGGGCTGAGCGCGCCCTTCCCGGACGGGGGTTCCCGTCGGCCCCGCCCCCGCGACGCCGGTGACGGGGTGTGGGGTCGGGCCGCTGCGAGGTGGGCTTCGGCCGGGCGTAGGGTCTCGGCGCACATAGAGGCGCGGTCGACCTGCTGCAGGCGGCCCGGCGTCAGGGGGCTCGTCCCGGGTTCGACCACGGGGGAAGGCCGGTGCTGCACGCCTCGGCGACCAGCAGGGCGCACACGCTGGACAACGCCCCCGGCTCCACCGCCGGCAGCCGTTCGGACCACCTCCAGCGCCGGGCCACGCCGCTGAACCGGCTCGTCGGCGCCGAGTCCTCCTGCCACCTCGCCCGGGACGCCGAGGAAGTGCGGGCCAGGGCCGAGGCCCTGGCCCGTACGTGTGGACCCCTTACACCTGGGCGTATCCACCGTCGGCGTGGAACTCGGCGCCGTTGATGTAGCTCGACGCGTCCGAGGCGAGGAACGTCGTCAGGGCGGCGATCTCCTCGGGCTCGGCGAGCCGGCCGAGGGGGACAGTGGCTTCGGCCTGCTTGAGCGCCTCGGGTGGGACGAGCTCCAGCAGGCCTTCGGTGCGTGTACCGCCGGGGGATACGACGTTGACACGGAAGCCGTGTGTGCGCGCGCTGAGGGCCCAACCGCGAGCGAGGGTGCGAACTGCGGCCTTCGACGCCGCGTAGACCTCAAGTCCCTGGTCGGGTCGGGTCGAGGCGGTCGAGCCCGTCAGGATCACCGAAGCGTTCTTGCTGAGCAGCGGTAGCGCCTGCTGGAGCGTGAGGATCGTTCCCTTGACGTTGGTGGCGAACACCGAGTCGATCAGCTCTTCGGTCACCTCGCCGAACGGAGCCGCGATGCCGATGCCGGCGTTGGCGACCAGCACGTCGACGCGTCCGGCCTGGTCCCGCACGGTGCTGTAGAACGCGTCGAGCTCGGAGGGCACCGAGACGTCGCAGACGACGCCGGTCACGCGGTCGCCGAGCTCGGCGACCGCGGCGTCGAGCACGTGCTTGCGGCGACCGGTGATGAACACCGTGGCGCCCGCGTCGCGGAATGCGCGAGCGGTCGCAAACCCGATGCCGGTGCCGGCCCCGGTAACGACGGCGATCTTACCTTCCAAGACGGCCATGCCGCCCTCCTCTTCATTGTGGACTGGTGCGTCAATAACCATACCCCTGTTATGGACCGATCGGTCAAGATGTGGCTCGTGTCGAAACATCGGGGCTCCGCGTCTCGGGCCCGCCCCGTCACCGGCGGCGGCATCGCAGGGGCGGATCGGCCACCCGGGGCGGCCCAAGTCGTCGGTCGCGGATCGGGCCGACCGGCAGCCGGCAGCACACAGAGGGCCTGCAGGCGGACCGCGTTCCCCCCGGAAACAGCGGCGCGCAGCTCGAGGGCGCGCCGCAGGGTGCCAGGCCGGCCGCGGACTGCGGCGGTACGGGCCGGTCGGTAGGGCGCTGTTACTGCGCTGGGGCGGGCAGCAGTCGTGCCAGGGTGGAGTGAGCGGTCGTGCTCAGCGCGTCGATATCCATGCCGGTGCGCCCGAGCGCGATGAGACCGAGCTGCGCGACAAGGGCCGCACGGGCGGTCTCGGAAGGATCGGCGCCGGGATCGAGGTCGCCTTCGCTCCGGGCGCGCTCCAGCGCCGCGGTGAGGACGGCGGTGATCGCGTCGTAGCTGCGGCGGGCCTCGGCAGCGACGTCCGGGGTGCTAGCGGCAAGCTCGGCGTTGCTGTTGGCCAGCAGGCAGCCCCGGCGCGCAGCCGCCCCGGTCGGGTCACCGGTCAGGCCGAGGACGAACTCGCGCACCACGTCGACCCCCTTGGCGGCAGAAGCCAGACGCTCGCGCAGTGCCAGCAGGTTCGCGTCGTCGTACTCCCGCAGCACCCGGAGAAACAAGCTTCTCTTATCCCCGAACGCCCCGTAGAGGCTGCCCTTGCCCAACCCGCTCACGCGCAGCAGGTCGTCCATCGACGTCGCCGCGTACCCCTTGTCCCAGAACTCGTCGCGGACAGCGAGAAGCACGCGGTTTTCGTCGAACTCCCGAGGTCGCGCCATCCGCCCAGCGTACTGGTTCTGGACTACGCGGGCCACAACGAGGGGTTCCGCGTCGTCCGACGGCTTGTGCCCGGCGCGCACAGCGAAGACGACGCCCACCGCGTGGACCGCGTTGAGATTGGGGCATGAACAGGACCCTCGGCCGCAGTGGCCGAAGACGCTGGACCGCAAGACCGGTCGGCACATCGGCCTCTTCCTGGCGATGAGGGCCCGCCGGGTCGCCGATCCCGTCGCTCTGCCAGAAGGCCGGCGTCGCGACCGCCGATGCCGGGGGTCGAGACAGTCAGGAGTTGTAGATCGAGTGATCTGCGTTCTCCGTGGCTCCGGCCGCCGTGATCACTGCGTGTGGTCGCTGGAGGCGTAGCGGCTCCAGGTCCCGCCCGCCCGGGCAACGGCCCGGGGGGTGGTCGTGGAATGGAACCCCAGCGCCTGGGCGAGGACCGGTGCGGGGCCTGGAGCACGAGTTGACGCAGCGCGGAGGCGCGCACCGCCGTTCCGGGAACACCGATGTCGCGGATCAGCTCGGCGGGACTGTGCGGATACAGGGGGCGTCCGGCCCTGCGTCCGGGAAACAGCCAGGTCGCATCCCGGTTGTTCGTGTTCATGCCGGTCCGTCGGTCCCTGGCCTGGAGCGGCGGGTCAGCGAAGGGTTCGGGGACCGGGGCCGGTGGGTCGCCGAGCCGGATGAGCACCCGCCAGTCGGCGTCCTGGGTCAACCGACAGGCGGGTCGGCCTGGTCGACGCGCTCGACACGGAAGGCGTCCAAGACCGCGTCGGCGATCAGCGCAGGCATCTCACCGACCGGGCGGCGCACCCCGAGTTGCGCCTCGATCTCGTCCGCGATCACAGCGGCGAGTGCGTGGGCGACCGCGCGCTTGTCCATCGCACCCTCTTCCTCTGCGCCGGGTGGACAGGGAGCCCGAAAGGAACTGAGGTCGATGGCGGCGCGAGCGCGGTTCATCACGGCGTCGTAGCCGTGAGCGCCGAGTTCCGGGAGGATGAGCGGCGCGAGCGCCTGCTGTACGTCGGACAGCACCTTCTGCTCGACCGGTCTCGCCGATTCGATCGAGCTCAGGTCGTACGCGAACTCTGCAAAGGCGATCAGCTCGTGTAGAACCGTCGCCTCGGCCTGCGACATGCCCAGGGTCACGGACCCGTCGGGGGCATCGGTTGCACGCATCGCATCGCTCCTGCTCAGATGTGTCATCGTGTCGGAACTCGACGGCGGCGCCGTCGGCCGTCACGTACTCGGGCGCTCTCCCCGGCCGAGCTCCAACGCCTCATGCGCCGAGCGGTCGTTCGGCCCGGCGGGATGGTCAGGGCGCAGCCGATGACCCTCCCCGTGCGATCGGTGGCCGCCGGCAGTGCCGACAGGCCCGCGGGAACCCCGCCGACCACGGGCGCGGCGGGCGTCTCGGCGCGGCAGGACGCGGTGGCTCACGGAGCCGCCGCGGGAGCGTCGCCGGGGGAGGGGGCGCTGTCGGCGGGCGCGTCCCCGTGATCGGTCGCCCGTCCGGGGCCGGGGGCGTCCCCGGGGGCGCCGGGGCGGCCCTCGGGGTGCAGGTGGGCCATCAGCCCCCGGAACCGCACCCAGGAGTCGTGCTCCACCCCGGTACCCACCTGGTACCAGAACGCGGGGGTCAGCGGCGGCCCGAACGGCAGCGGGCGCACGGGGGCGCCCAGCGCCCGACCGGTGCCGATGACGGCCACCGCCTCCTGGCCCAGGGCCATGCCCACCGGCAGAGGCAGACCCGCCCAGTGGGGCGCGTAGGTGAGATCGGCGCGGCCGCCCACCCGGCGCACCGTCATGGTCCGCAGCACGTCCCGCTCGGTCAGCTCCCCGACCAGCGAGGGCAGCACCGACAGGTCGGGCTCGGCGCCCTCGGGGTACCCGACGGCGAACGTGATCGCCTCGCGCACCCCGAACGAGGTGCGGCTCACCCGCACCGTGCCCGCGAACGGGCGCACGCCGTCCTCGCGCGCGCCCTCGGGCGGGCCGGAGAACGCCGCCCAGGTCCGGCCGGGGGCGCGGTTGCGCACGGTCCGGGTGAACACGGCCCGCCTCCACTCCTGGGGGAGGGGCTCCGCCGTGCCCCACACGGCGGGCGGGCCGCCGCCCAGGCGCTCGGCGAGCAGTTCCACGGAGCGGCCCAGGACCAGGCCGTTGTCGGCGGGGTGCTCCACGTTGAGGTCCACGTGCAGTTGGCAGCCGCGGTCGGCGTCGTCGGCGCGGAACGCCTCCGGCGGGCCGTCGGCCCGGGCGTCCCCGTCCACGGTGAAGGCCTCGCGCTCGTCCCAGCGCAGCCGAACGCCGGAGAAGCCGTCGTAGTAGGAGCCCCCGGGGGCCTGGACCACCCAGCGGGCGGCGGGGGACATCAGGAAGGAGTGCAGGGCGTGGGTGATGCGCGAGGTCGAGGGGGTGACGACCTGGAGGCGCAGGCCCCTGCGGCCGTGGCGGGCCAGGACGTCCACGATCCAGGGGGAGAGCGGGACCAGGGGGCGGTCCTGCACCACGACGGCGGCCTGCTCGGTGAGGGCGGTGACCGCGGGGTGGCCGGTGGCGCCCTCCAGGAACGGATCGCGCCGGTCCAGCCCGGGGGCGGGCTCCCACACCGAGCCGCCCAGGCGCTCGGCGAGGCGGCGGGCGAAGCGGCCGACCACCCCGGCGGTGTCGGCGCCGGGGAGGTCCGCGCCGCGGGCCTCCACCCAGTACGGCTGGGCGGGCAGGTCGTCGGCGATGCCGTCGGCGAGCAGGCGCTCGGCCTCGGCGGACAGGGCCAGCTTCTGGGCGGCCTGCATGGCGGCGACCACCCGGCCGCCCTCGTCGACGAGCTCCACCAGGGCTCCGTCGGCGACCAGGCGCACCCGCAGGTCGCGCCCGGCTGCGGCGAGCGCGTCGATGAGGGCGCGGCGGTCGGGGGCGTCGGCCAGCAGGGCGACCGCGTCGTGGCTCAAGGGGGACTCCTCAACACAGGGGGGGCGGACGGCGGAGTGGTGCCGGGTGGGATACGCGGGATGTCCGGAAGGTTCACGTCCATGTGTTCCCGGAGCGGCCGCGGCGACGCCTCCGGCGGCGGGGGCGTCGCCGAACCCGCTCCGGACGGACCTCCGCGGCGCCCGGTGCCGGAGGGGGCGGGTGACACCCCGGTCCGCGCCGCCGCAGGTCGCGGGCGCCTCCGAAACCCTCGCGCACGGGTGGTTTCCTTTGGTCCGAAGACGGTGAAACCTTCAACGCGGAGGGGACGTCACACCTGTGTCCGCGTCCCGGGAGCCGGCCCCGCCGGCCGCCGGGGCCGTGGCCCCGGGCGACGTCCGACCGGTAGCCTTTTCCTCCCGCGACGCCTGACCCGCGCGCCGCCCCCCCGCCCGCACCCTTCCGGAACGACCCGCACCCCGGGACCGACGGGTCCGGACCGCGCCGGCCGCACGCCGACCGGCGCACACGCGAAAGGAGCAGTCCGTGTCGCAGTGGAACATCCAGCCCGCGGCCGTGGGCGGCGTCCTCCAGGCCGTCGCCGGCCACCTCGGCGAGGAGGGCAGCGGCGAGGGCCTGGTCGGCGTCATGGAGAACGTCGAGGAACACCTGGTGGACAGCGGCGAGTACGCCAAGAGCGGCATCATCGGCATGGCCCTGGGCGAGTTCGCCGAGCACTACTTCGGGATCATGGGCGACATCGCGGGCCTGACCATGGCCGCCGTCACCGGCGCCAGCGAGGCCACCACCCACTACATGAACGGCAACCTCGAGATGGCGGAGGAGGCCCAGGCCAACGCGGGAGTGATCCCGCCCCCGCCCCCGCCGCCCCCCTCGAACGGCCCCAACCAGGCCGTCTGACGCCGCCTCCCCGGCGGCCGACGGCCGCCCCGACGCCCCCGACGTGAAGGGATCACGATGAGCACCACCACCGCGGTCAGCGACCTCGCCGTCCGCATCCACGCGATCGACTGGGACGGCGACCTGGAGCACACGCGGTCGCGGGTCGCGCTGATGCGCGAGTACCTGCGCCGCTCGGCCGTGTGGACGCGTGCCCTGGGCGCCAAGGGGTGGCCGTTCTACGACATCGCGGAGTTCGCGGCGCCGGGCGTGCGCGCCGCCGACGAGGTGGTCGAAGGCGTGCTGGGGAGCCCGGTGATCATCGCGCAGTACCCGACGGTGGGCAAGAGCTGCGTGTGGGCGCTGCACATGGCGGCGGCCCGCGACGCCGGGGCGTCCCTGCCCGACCTGCCCGACCCCTTCGAGCCGCTGATCCGCATGTACGAGCGCGGCGGCGGCTTCTCCCTGTCGACCACCGGCACGATCGACATCGACGCCGCGGGCCTGTACCGGGGCACGCTCCCCACCCACCTCGGGGACGAGCCCAGGGCCCCCGAGACCGAGGCCGGGCTCGACGCCCTCGACGGCGCCGGCGCCTGACCCTCCCCCGGGGCCGGCGCCCCCCGCCCCCCCCCCCCCCCCCCCCCCGCCCCCCCCCCCCCCCCCCCCCGCCCCCCCCCCCCCCCCCCCCCCCCCCCCCCCCCCCCCCCCCCCCCCCCCCCCCGCCGCCGAACCCTTCCCCCGCCCCCTCCCACCGGTGCCAGCCCCCACCGGCCGCCCGGACCCGCTCCGCCCGACCCCCCTCGGCCCGGGACGCGGATCCGCCCCGCGCAGACACGTACGGAACCCGGGAAGCACCGCGGCCCCGCACCGCCCGCGACCTTCCCCCGGCACTGGTAACGGTGGTCCCCCTTGTCCGACCTGATCGATCCGAGCGGCTTTCCCGTCCCCGAGACCCTCACGTACGCCCTCGACGCCGTGGCCGCGAAGCTGAAGACCGACGGCACCGACCTCACCGACACCACCGCCGACATCACCGGCGCCTGGGGCGGGCTGCAGGGCATCTACACCGCCCCCGAGGACCAGGACCTCTTCACCGTCCTCAACCCGCTCACCGGCGACGCCGAGGACGTGTCCGGCGCGCTGTCCAGCGCCTCCGGGGCGCTCATCGACTTCGCCGAGAAGGTCCGCGACATCAAGGCGCGCTGGGCCACCCTCAAGACCGACTCCTACGCGTTCCTCAGCAGCATCGACTACGGGAACAAGGAGGACTGGGACGAGGGCAGCGGCTTCCTCTGGTGGAAGGAGGAGAGCGAGAACGTCACCAAGCACAACGACCTCCTCGACCGGGCCGCGGGCCTGATGCACGAGTTCGAGGAGGCGGAGCGGACCTGCGCCAACGCCATCACCGGGCTGTTCGGCGGCACCACGTTCATCGCCCAGAGGGCCGACGGGTCGGTCACGGCGGGCGACGGCGAGTTCGTGTACGGCTTCGACGCGCCCCTGGAGGGCATCGCCATGGAGTGGGGGGCGCCGCAGACGACCGACCACGCCTGGTACAACGACGTCGGCGACGCCGTCGGCGACTTCTTCGTGGGCATCGCCGAGGACGTCGGCGGGATGGTCGGCGCGCACGGCCCGGACGGGTGGTTCGCCGGGAACTGGGGCGACAACCTCTGGGAGTACTGGGGCGGCACCGTCGAGGGCCTGGGCGCGCTGGTGGGCGTCGGCAAGGACGAGAACGGCGAGTGGGGCTTCTCCTGGGAGACCGCGGGCAACGCCTGGAAGGATGCGGCCCACGCGGTCGTGCCGTGGGAGGAGTGGGGCGAGCGGCCCTGGTACGTCATCGGCACGGCGGCCCTCAACATCGGCGCGACGGTGGGCGGCGCGCTGCTCACCGCCACCGGTGTCGGCGCGGTCGTGGGAGTGCCGCTCATGGCCTGGCGCGGCGCCAACATCGTCAACGCGGTCGGCGGCAGCCGCACCCCGGACGTGCCGGACCTGTCGGAGTTCCCCGGAGGCATCGACCCGTCGGTGCTGGCCCGGGTGCCCCGGTTCGGCGACGGGTCCATCACCCCGGTGGATCTGAGCGACCTGGCCGACCTGGACCTCAGCCCCGCGGACCTCGGGCGGATGACCGACGCGCTGGAGCGGCTCAACGCCGCCGGCACCCCGGACCTCCCGGACGGCGACGGGCGGCGCACCACGGGCGACGGCTCCGACGGCGACACGGGGTCCGACGCCGAGCCCACCGGGGACACGGGGTCCGTGCCGCGCGGGACGACGAACACGAACACGGATCCGGAGCCGGAGAACGACAACCGCCGGAACGGGGACTCCGGCTCCGAGGAGACCGTCGACCCGACCGCCGACCAGCTCGACGCGGGCGCGGACTTCCTGGACGGCGTGGACCCGGAGTCGCGCCGCGACCTGGCGGAGGGGCTGGACGGGGAGCAGAACCGCTGGGTCGCCTCCCAGGTGCCCGACGACGCGGCCGCGCTCGACGACACGCCTGTGGACCGCTTCGAGGCCGACCACGAGAGGGTCGAGGTCGACAGCGCGGGCAACGAGATCGACGCCCGCGACGACGGCACGTTCGACAACAGCGTGGACGGTGCCACGGGGCTGGACGGCCCGCGGGGCGGCACGACCGTGGTGGACGCGGACACCGGGTCGGGACGGGGCGGCAACGGCGGGTCCGATGGGTCGGACCGCGGCCACCACGGCGCGGACGGCGGCGGCCTGCCGGAGCGTCCGGACGGCGACCTCACCCCGGACGGCGACCTCGCCCCGGACCGCACCGACGGCGCCGACGGCCCGGACGGGGAGCGCCCGGAGCACGTCCAGCGGGCCGGAGGGTCCGAGGGCGACAACAACCCCTCGGCCAACCTGGAGGAGGGGCCGGGCTTCTTCGACAGCCAGGGCGACCACATCGAGGTGGGGCGCCGGGACGAGACCGGCACCTACTTCGACGACGAGGGCAACCGGTACATCGACGTGCCGGAGAGCGCCGAGGCCCTGGAGCGCTACAACGAGATCCGCGCCGACGACGGCGACGTCGACCGCATCTCCGAGAACACCGGCTTCGACCCGGACGTCATCGACGAGATCAAGCAGCACCTGTTCTTCCGCGAGCACCCGGACGTCCCGGTGCCGCCGGACGGGACGACCCAGCGCAGCGGCCGGTTCGCCCCCATGGACCACATCGCCGACCTGTGGCGCAAGGCCGAGGCGGGCACCCTGGACGCCTCGGAGGCGGCCCACTTCCGCCGTCTGGTCATGCACGAGTACGTCGAGGCCCGGCTGATGGACGAGGGCGTCCCCTACCGTTCGCGCGATCCGCAGCTGTGGAGCGACGACACCTACACGCCGGACCCGGACCGGAACGGCGCGCACGACATCGCGCCCCGGGAAGGCGGACCCAACGCCTTCAACCTGTGGGAGAAGTGGGGCATCCCCTCACCCGACCCGGACTTCCGGATCTCCGACGACCTGTCCAACCTGGACGGGTACGTCGACTCGGCGCTGGACTGGTGGCGCGACCGCAACCCCTACGACGGCGCGGCGAACCGGCCCTCCTTCGAGCACACCCAGAGGCTCGACGCGGGGGACCCGGGTTTCCCCGGGGAGAACCAGCGGTTCGGGACAGGGGCGAACGGGGCCGAGGTCCGCCTGGATCCCGACACCCTCTACCGGGTGGAGGGCCGGGGGGTCTTCATCACCGACTCCGACGGCAGGATCACCCACGTCGAGACCCGGGCCGGGACGGACACCCAGGGCAACCCCGAACTCGTCTACCCCAGGCCGAACGCCACGTACTACGTCGACAGCCCCAGGACGGGCGGGCAGCTCGTCTACGAGACCGACGCCAGGTCCAGGACGGTCTCCATCGAGGGCGAGCTCAGGCCGGGGAGGGAGTCGCGCAACAACGAGCAGACCGCCATCGGCCACGAGGGCAGGAACTACTTCGAGGAGTACAACGCGCGCGACGACGCGGAGTACGTCTACGACACCTCCACCTGGCAGGGCGGGCACGTCGTCGCGAGCAACTTCTTCGCCGGCCCCGGGGAGCGCATCAACATCATCCCCATGCTCAAATCCCTGAACCACACCGGCGGGGGTGCGACCTTCCTCCAGAACTGGGGGCGCCTCGAATACCTCTGGAACGGGATCCTCTCCGGGGATGACGGGCGCCTGGGCCGGGCGTACAGCACCGAGTACGCGGAGGGCCAGCCGGGCGGGAAGCCGGCGCTCATCGACCACTGGCGCGACCTCGCCGGCGACAATCCCTCGATCACGTTCCGGGTGGAACTCAAATACGATGACTCGCTTCCGGATTTCGACCGGGAAAAATTCCAGGCGAGGCAGGAAAACCTCAATAGCTATGCGGATCGGTATGACAGAGACCGGCCTACGGAAATGGATACCCTGGGGGCCCCGCCTGGGGAAATCGTGGTAGACTGGTCGCTTAATGGCGAGGACCAGGCGATGTTGGTATATGACAACCATCCCACGCGGACTCCGGTGAATTAGTGGAGGGAAATTCGATGGATCTTGCCAAGCAGCAGGAGCTGGTGCGCGACATGGCCCTTGAGCTGGTCGGGGCCGCCCCGGCCGGCTGGACCTCGATGAATTACAGGTATGACTACATCGGGGGTGCTGCGGCGAGCGAGAATCTCGTGACCTTCGAGAGTGGAGAAACAAAGAGGAAGCGTCACCCGTATTCCGTCAGCCAGAAGGCCAAGTTCCTCAAGGGCGAGATGTACGAGGAGGGCAAGGGGACATGGCTGGCCATGTCGATTCTGGTGACCCGTCCGGAGAAGTTCAAGGCGGAATTCCATTACGACAGGGAGCTTGGGGTCCACCCGATTCCTCCGTCGCCGGACAGCTATGTCTTCGAGCTGAGCAAGTTCCCCCGGGACGACGACGCGCTCTCCGACTGGCTCAGGGAGAAGATCGCCCAGGCGCAGGGCTAGGGCGTGTCCTGGAAGCGGCTGGATTCCCCTGCCCCGCGTCGGCCCCGGCGCGCCCTCGTCCTTCTCTGACAGGGCGGCAGACGCCATGACCACGCGGACCGGGGGAGCCGTTCACACGTCGGGCACATGGCGTGGCTGAATACCATGAGGTGAGGCTGCACGTGCATGCCACACCACTCGGGAACCGGAGCGCTCGGTCATGAAGTACACCGTCTCGATCGAGGTCGCCCTACCGCGGGAGAGGGTGGCACAGCTGCTCGCGGACCCGGCACACATGTCGAAGTGGCTGCGGGGCCTGGTACTGCACGAGCCGCTGAGCGGGGTGCACGGGCAGGTCGGTACCACCTCGCGGGTCGTGATGCAGGCGGGAAAGCAGAAGATGGAGTGCACCGAGACCGTCACGCGCCGGGAACCGGCCAACCTGCGCGGGATCCCGAAAGAGCAGGTCGTTCACTTCGACCGCGAGATCGTCGGCGAGGGCATGTGGAGCGCGGCGCGCGACCGGCTGACCGAAGCCGGTCCGGAGACGACCCTCTGGGCGAGCGAGAACGAGTACCGGTTCAGCGGTGTGATGATGCGGCTGGTGGGGCTCCTGATGCCCGGCGCCTTCCGCAAGCAGTCGCACCAGCACATGCAGGACTTCAAAGCCTTCGCCGAGCAGGGAAAGGACGTCCGCGAGGCGAAGGGCTGATCGACGATCAGCGTTCGTCTCCCGCAGGGTGCGGAACGGCCGAGGCGACGGCGGGCCGACCGCTGGACCCCCTCCACGCCGACGGGTGGTCGGGCCGGCGCCCCCGGCGGCGGACATGAAGAAAGCTCCTGGTAGACGGATTCACGACCACATGACCGGTCCGCCAGGAGCTTCGCGTGCCCGTCTGCCATCGATCCGTCCAGCCGCATCCTGCAGCGCCTCCCCGGCCTTCCCACAGTTCACCGACTCCGCCTCGGCTCCCGGTGGAGCCGCCGCAGGCCCGACCCCGGTACCCCTACGGACCGGATTCGCCGGACAGGGCGTCCTTCCGGAGGCGCGGGTGTGTCGTGGGGCACCCCGCCCCTTTTCACGGAACAGCAGCTGGTAGGGTCTGTGCCGTTGTCGGTTTTGCGTAAGACGGGAGGGGAGTTGGCCGTGCAGTCGTCGCCTTCCCCGTTCACGTCGTCCTCGCCGAGCCGTCGTTCCTCTCGGCCGCCCTTCTGCGCGCGGCCCTCTCTCGCAGCCACCGGGCGGATGCGCTTCGCCGAGCGCTACAAGATCTCGGTCCGCAACCCCCGCCCCCTGGGCACCAACGGCTACTCCACCTCGTGGGGCACCAACGCCCACGGTGAGCTCAGCGCCTGCCCGCCCGGACGCAGCTGACCCGTTCCCTCGCCAGAGGGCTCTCTCTTTCACGCAACGACCTCTCCCGCCGCACGTGCGCGCACGGGCCGCTTCGGCGTACCCGGGCAGCACACACCCGTAGCGGGTAGGACGGGCCTGCCCCGTCCCGGTCGTGCGCGCGGCACTCCCGGAGTGCCCCACACCATCCTCGCTCCCTGATCGCCGGTGGTCCCGTGCCCGTGGGCACGACCGCCCCCCGGTGTGCGCCAGCATGCCCGGGGACCGGCGAGGAACCGTGAAAGGACGCGGCGTGCCGCTGCTCCTCCTCCTTGCTGTACTCACAGTGACCGTACTGTCCGTTCCCGTGCTCGACCGCCTGCTGGGCCGTGCCACCGGGTGGCCCCTGGCCGCGGTGCTCGCGCTGCTCACCGCCGCCGTCCTGGCCCGCGGCCCCGACCTCTGGGACGGGGGCCCGGCGTTGGAGGCCTCCCTGCCCTGGATGCCCGCCCTGGGCATCGGGATGTCCCTGCGCATGGACGGCCTGGCCTGGCTGTTCTGCGTCCTGGTCCTGGGCGTGGGCGCGCTCGTCACGGCCTACTCCGCCCGCTACTTCCCGCCCGGGCGCCGCACCGGTTTCTACGTGCTGATGAGCGCCTTCGCCCTGGCGATGACGGGGCTGGTGCTGGCCGACGACATCGTCCTGCTGTTCGTCTTCTGGGAGCTGACCACGATCTGCTCCTTCTACCTGATCGGCCTGTCGGGCCCCTCGGCGTCCCGGCCCGCGGTGCGCACCTTCCTGCTCACCGCACTGGGCGGACTCGCCCTGCTCGCGGCGGTCGTGCTGCTGTGGGTGCGCACCGGCACCACCCGGCTCAGCACCATCCTGGGCGACCTGTCCTGGACCCAGGACACCGGCTTCACCACCGCGGTCGCGGTGCTGGTCATCGTCGCGGTGTTCACCAAGTCCGCCCAGTTCCCCTTCCACTACTGGCTCCCCGACGCCATGGCCGCCAGCACCCCGGTCAGCGCCTACCTGCACGCCGCCGCCATGGTCAAGGCCGGCGTCTACCTGGCGATGCGGTTCTCCCCGGCCTTCGCCGACACGGCCGTGTGGGGCACCACCCTGATCGTCACGGGCCTGGCCACCGCCCTCTTGGGAGCAGCGCTCGCCCTGCGCAGCCACGACCTCAAGAAGCTGACCGCCTACTCCACCGTCAGCCAGCTCGGCTTCCTCATCGCCGTCATCGGCGTGGGCACCACCCAGGCGCTCATCGCCGCCGCCGTCCACACCCTGGCCCACGCCCTGTTCAAGGCGACGCTGTTCATGGCGGTCGGCGTCGTCGACCACCAGACCGGAACCCGGGACCTGCGCGAACTCGGCGGCCTCCGGCGTGCCATGCCCGTGACCGCGACGGTCAGCGCGCTGGCCGCGCTGTCCATGGCGGGGGTGCCGCCCCTGCTGGGGTTCGTCAGCAAGGAGAACCTCTTCGAGGCCCTGCTGCACACGCCCGGCCCCGCCTGGCTCGGCCCGCTCGCCGCCGTCGCGGCGGTCCTGGCCGCGGCGCTGACCGTCGCCTACGCCTTCCGGTTCGTGTACGGGACCTTCGGCGGAGCCCGGGTGCGCCACCCCGGTCCGCACCGGCCCCGGGAGGCGGGCGCCCTCTTCCTGGCCGCCCCGGCCGCCGCCGCCCTGGCCGGCCTGGCCCTGGGCCCGGCGGCGCCGCTGCTGAACCCCATGGCCGAACGCGCCGCGGCCGACGCCACAGGCGAACAGGCGCAGGCGCACCTGGCGCTGTGGCACGGCGTCAACCCTGCCCTGGCGATGTCGGCGGCCGCCCTGCTCCTCGGAGCCCTCGTGGCCTGGGGCGCCACCGTGCGGGACCCCGCGTCCTCCCGGCTGCGGCTCCCGGTGACGGGCACGGGCGTCTTCGAGCGCGTCCACGCCGGGCTCATCGCCCTGGGCGCGCGCACCGGCGACCCGACCCGCAGCGACGCACCGGCCCGGCACCTGGCCGTGCCGTTCGTCCTGATCATCGTGTTCGCCGCCGCGATGGCCGTCCTGGGCCCGGACTACGGGACACCGGCGGACGGGACCTCCCGGCCCCTCGACTGGATGATGGTCGCCCTCGTGGCCGTCTCGGTGCTCACCGCCGTGGTGACCCGGTCCCGGCTGGCGGCCCTGGCCCTGACCGGTGTCGCGGGGTTCGCCGTCGCCCTCTGGTTCCTGTTCCTGGGCGCCGTCGACGTGGCCCTCACCCAGCTCCTGGTGGAGATCCTGACCGTGGTCGTGGCCGTCCTGGTCCTGCGCCGGCTGCCGGCCCGGTTCCACCGCGCCCGACCCTCGCGCACCGCCGCCACCGCGCTGATCGCCGTCGCCGCCGGCACGGCCGCGGGGCTGGGCGCCTACCTGCTCACCGGACGCCGGGAACCCTCGGCGGTGAGCACCCACCTGTTGGAGAACGCGCCCGCCGACACCGGCGGCACCAACGTCGTCAACACCATCCTGGTCGACTACCGGGCCCTGGACACCCTGGGCGAGCTCACCGTCCTGGGCGTGGCCGGGCTCATCATCATCGCCGTCCTGCACTCCTCGGGGCTCACCGCCAACGGCGGGCCCCAGCCGACAGTGGCCCGCACCAATCCGGTCCGGGACGCCGACGCCAACACCGTCATCATGCGCACCGTCGCCCGCGTGCTGATCCCGCTGCTCCTGATCTGGTCCGCCTACCTGCTCCTGCGCGGACACAACGCGCCCGGAGGCGGGTTCATCGGCGGACTGGTCGGCGGCTCGGCCTTCGCCCTGGCCTACCTGGTGGCGCCCAGCGCCTCCGTGGCGCGCATCCGCCTGGCCTACCCGGCCTTCATCGCCGCCGGGGTGGTCACCGCCGTGGCCTCCGGGCTGCTCGGCCTCGCCGACGGCTCCTTCCTGCGGCCCCTGCACGCGGACATCCCGCTGCCGTGGGGCGGCCACTACCACTTCACCAGCGCGCTCGTCTTCGACGTCGGCGTCTACCTGGCCGTGGTCGGCGTGATCCTGACCGCCCTCAACCAGCTGGGCCTGCCGCGCACCGGCGCCGCACCCGAACGCACCGCCGTTCCCGAACGACACGACACGGCCACCGGAGGCACCCGATGACCCTGGCCATCACCATCGGCGTCCTGATCGCCGGAGCCGTCTACCTCGTCCTGCAACGCGGCATGGTCCGCATCGTCCTGGGCTTCGTCCTGCTCAGCCACGGCGTCAACCTCCTGCTGATGTCCGCCGGCGGTGTCTCCCGAAGGGAGGCGCCCCTCCTCGCCGGTGGAGGCGGGGAAGCCCTGGCCGACCCGCTCCCGCAGGCGTTCGTCCTGACCGCCATCGTCATCGCCTTCTCCATCACCATCTACATGCTCACCCTCGCCGCCACCGGCAAGGGCGACGACACCGAGGACGCCTCATGAACACCGTGCTCCTCCCGCTCCTGGTCGCGGCGCCCCTGCTCGGCGCCGCCCTGCTGACCGTCCTGCCCACCGGACGGCTCGCCCGGTTCCTGCTCCTGGGCACCAGCGCCGGCGCGCTCGCCACCGGACTGGCCCTGCTCGCGGCCACCCGGGACGGACAGGTGTACGCCCACCAGGTGGGCCTGTGGCCCGCCGGGGTGGCCATCCCGTTCGTCGCCGACACCTTCAGCGCCCTGATGGTCACCACCACGGCCCTGCTCGTCCTGGTGTGCTCGGCCTTCGCCGTCGCCACCGGCGAGGCCGAACGCCGCTTCTTCGCCCCGCTGGTCCTGGTGCTCTCGGCCGGCGTCTACGGGGCGCTGCTCACCGCCGACCTGTTCAACCTGTTCGTCTTCGTCGAGGTGATGCTGCTGCCCTCCTACGGGCTGATGGCCATCGCCGGAACCCTGCACGGCCTGCGCGGCGGACGCACCTACGTCACCGCCAACCTGCTCACCTCCACCGTCTTCCTCGCCGGCGTCGCCCTGGTGTACGGCACCGCCGGGACCGTCCACCTGGGCGAACTCGCCGGCGCCGCCCAGGACTCGCCCGTGGTCGCCGTCGCCATGGGCCTGGTCCTGCTGGCGATGACGGTCAAGGCCGCCGTCGTCCCCGTGCACGGATGGCTGGTGCGCACCTACACCGCGCCCTCCCCGGCCGTGACCGCCCTGTTCTCCGGCCTGCACACCAAGGTCGCCATCTACGTGATCTACCGCCTGTACGCCCTCGTCTTCGACGGCGAGGCCTCACTGCTGTGGATCGGCCTGGTCGTGTTCACCGCGACCATGGCCGTCGGCGTCCTGGGCGCGGTCGGCGAGACCACCACCCGCTCGATCCTGGTCTTCCACATGGTCAGCCAGATCGGCTACATCCTGCTCGGCGTCGCCCTGTTCACCGAGCTCGGCCTCATGGCCGGGATCTTCTACCTCGTCCACCACATGGTGGTCAAGGCCTCCCTGTTCCTGTCCACCGGCGCGATCGAGCACGTCCACGGCACCGGGGACCTCGAACGGCTGCGCGGCGCGGCCCGCGGGCAACCGCTGCTGGCCCTGGCCTTCCTGGGCGCGGCCCTGTCCCTGGCCGGGCTGCCGCCCTTCTCCGGGTTCGTCGCCAAGCTGACCCTGGTCGCCGCGGCCCTGGACGCCGGGCAGTGGAGCGTCGCCGCGATCGCCGTCGCCGTCAGCCTCATCACGCTGATGTCGATGCTCAAGATCTGGGGCTCGGTCTTCTGGGGCCCACCGCCCGGGACCGGGCCCGCACCGGAACCCGGACCGGGGCAGGCGCCCGCAGCCGCCGGCGGCACCGCCACCGCCGCTCCGGCCGCCACCCGGGCCCCGGCCCGGATCAGGACCGGACTGGTCCTGCCGGCCGTGGCCCTGACCGCGGTCACCCTGTGCGTCGGCCTGGGAGCCCAGGTCCTGCTCGACCTGAGCGCACAGGCCGCCGCCCACCTGCTGGACACCTCTGCCTACGTCGAGGCGGTGACGAACCGATGAACGGCCTGCTGCGCAGGGCCGCGCGCATCGCGTGGTTCCCCTTCTTCTACGGAACCCGGGTGGTGACCTCCTCGTTCCGGGTCGCCAGGGACATCCTCACCCCCGGCAGCTCGGCGACGCCCGCCTTCCTGAAGGTGCCGCTGCGCTGCCGCACCGACACGGAGATCACCGCCATCGCCAACATGGTCTCCCTGACCCCCGGCACCGTCACCGTGGCCACGCGCACGGACCCGCCCACGCTGTGGGTCCACGGCCTGTACACCGACGACGAACAGGCCTTCCACGACGATATCCGCCAGATGGAGGACTACCTGCTGGCCATCACCCGTCCCCGGGACACGCACCCGCGCACCACCGCGGGAGAGGAGCACCGTTGAACCCGCTCGACATCGCCCTGCTGCTCCTCGGAGCCGCCATGGTGGCCGCCGTCCACCGGATCCTCACCGGTCCCCACCAGGCCGACCGGGCCGCCGGATCCGACATCGTCTTCCTCGGGTTCGTCGGCATCGTCATCGTCCTGGGTCTGCGCCTGGACTCCGCCGCGGTGGTCGACCTCGTCCTGGTGTGCGCCCTCATCGGGTTCCTCGCCGCCCTGTCCCTGGCCCGACTCGTCTCCGGAGGCAAACGATGACCCCTCTCGAAGGACTCGCCCTCCTCTGCGTCCTGGCCGGCGCGGCCGTCTTCGCCGTCGGAGCCTGGGGCCTGGTGCGCCTGGACGACTTCTACGCCCGCCTGCACGGGGTCTCGATCGCGGCCGGGCTGGGCACGCCGCTGCTCCTGCTCGGACTCCTGCTGTGGTTCCCCACCGTGGAGAACGCCGTCAAGATCGGCCTGGCCCTGCTCGTGCAGCTGGCCACCGCGGCCGTCGGAGGCAACGCCCTGGCCCGCGCCGGCTACCTGGCCGGCACCCCCGCCGCCCCGCGCACCCGGCGCGACGCCCTCGCCGAGGCCGACCGGGCGCCGCACAGCGAACAGGACTGACCGGGACCGCCCCGCCCCGGCGGCCCACCGCCGGGGCGGGGGAGGGAGGACACTCATGGACGACATGCTGGTGGGCGAGGTCCGCACCTCGCTGCAGGTCCTCGCCCTCGTGGCCACGGCGGTCACCGGGCTGCTGCTCCGGCTCGCGCACCGGGCCCACACCCGGCTGCGCACCCTGGAGCAGGCGCACGCCCCGCCCCTGCGCGACCTGCCCGCGCCCGGGACCGAGGTCGCGGTCGACGGCAACGCCGAGACGGGCCCCGACGGCCTGCTCACCGCGCCGTACTCGGGGGTCTCCTGCGTGTGGTTCCGCATCGAGGTGTGGGACCGCAGCCCCAACCCCGACACCTACCACGAGAGGATCCGCCACACCCTGCTCTACTCCAGGCAGAGCCGCACGCCGTTCACTCTGCGCGACCGGACCGGCGCGGTGCTGTGTGAGCCGGACCGCGCCGCGGGGGACCGGCTGCCCCTCACCCACGAGTCGTTCGAGCCGGGGGAAGGGGGCGGTGGCGGGACCCCGAGCGCCGAACACGTGGCCCCCGACAGCGGGCGCGTCTTCCTGGAGTGGGCCATCGTCCCGGGGACCCGGCTGCTGGTGCACGGGACGGTCGCGTGCAGGGACGGCAGGACCGTGATCCGCTCCACCGACGAGGACACGCTGCTCGTCTCCACACGCCCCGCGCCCGAGTTCAGGGACGCCCAGCGGATGACGATCCTCTTCACGGCCCTGGCCTTCGCGGCTTCGCTGGCGGGTTTCGTGTGGCTCGCCCTCACCTGAGAAGGCGGGGTGCGGCCGGCCGCGGGCCACGGCGGGGTTCCCAGGACCTGTTCCAGGAGGTCGGCGGCAGCCCTCCGGTTCAGGACGGTGGCTCGGTCCTCGACCGACCGTTCGGGGCCCGGGGGCGCCCGGACGAGAAACCGCGCCGGGCACCCGGCCTGCGCCGGCGTCTCCCCCCGAAGCCGCTGGCAGGCCGACCGTCCCCGGCCGGGCCTCCGGGAGAACCGTGCCTAGACGAGTAGATCCGAAGTTCGGGCCCGGCAAAGGGGCGAGGATGTCCATGATCCGTGTGTGACGACAGACCTGAGCATCCTCTTCACCGCATGTAGGTGGAGATCGACGACGAGATCGGGGGACCCGATGCCTCGGCGGGCCGCCGCCGCTCAGCGACTCCGACCCCGTCTGTCTGGCGATGGCGGCCGGCATCTGGCACAACAACAAGATCGGTGCACCGGTCACCAGGTCGCCGGTCGCCTACGATCACTGATCGCGGCAGCCCCCGCTTCACCGGGTCGGCATGCCTCCGTGCGGACTGTTGACCACCAACGGCACAGACCCTTCCGCGAGGTAGAAGTGTTCGGGGTAGTAGTCGATGTGGAGGTGACCTCCGTCCTCGGCGGAGGCCATGGCGCGCACATTGTCCGCGAGCACTGCCCTCTCTGCGGCGTCACCGCTGATCACAAGGATCTGCCGCTCGGAATCAAGGTGGATGAGGATCCCGGGGCCGGGCGTCTTCCTGACCTCGACCCCCGCCAGGGCGCCAGTGGCCGGCGCCGTGGAGCCGAACCGCCCCTCGCCCTCGGCCACCGCATCTGCCAGACGGTTCAGCTCTTCCGTCGACGCCGTGAGATCCACTTCGTCGCACACGGTGTCCCAGTTGAGTGTCACGGGCAGCACTCCCTCGAGGTCGGACTCCCATGATGCCTGCCGGCCGGCGAACGCCATCGGGCACTTCGGATCTATTCGTCTAGGGCCTGTTTGGTAAGTCAGAGCCATTCGTTGATGGCAGCGATCCGGACGGTGGCCTCGTAGCGAAGGGCGAGCTTGTCGTAGCGCGTGGCCACCGCCCGGTTGCGTTTGAGCCGGTTGATCCCGCACTCCACCGCGTGCCGGGCCCGGTAGTCGACCTTGTCAAAGCCCGGCGGGCGCCCACCGGCCCGCCCCTTGCGCTCCCGGTTGCGCACCCGGTCCAAGGGTTCGGGAATCGTCGCTTTGACCTTGCGTCTGCGCAGGTAGGAGCGGATTCTCTTCGAGCTGTAGGCCTTATCGGCGCGCACCCGCACCGGGCGGGTG
>NZ_JBSHDN010000076.1:0-29928 GCF_053616335.1 Nocardiopsis sp. NPDC055824 | reverse complement strand
ACCCCCTCCGGCTGCCCCGCCCGCACGGCGCGCAGCGCGGGCGGCGCCCGCCCGCCCCCGGGCACGGAGGCGCAGCGGCGACCGCGACACGAGGACCGCCGCGCCGGGCAGCGCGGCGACCAGGGAGAGGAGGCCGTAGAGCACCGAGACCGTCACCCCGGTGGCGGCGCCCAGGCCGGCCGCGCCGAACGCCAGCGCCGTGACCGCCTCGCGCGGCCCCCAGCCGCCGACGTTCACCGGCAGGCTCATCGCCAGCAGGGCCAGCACCACCAGGGGGACCAGCTGCTGCACCGGCGCGGTGACACCGGCGAGGCGCGCCGCCACCGCGAACAGGGTCACGTGCCCGGCCAGCGCCGCCGCGGACAGCAGAACCACGCGCGGCCAGCGCGCGAACACCCCCGAGCGGACGTCGGCCGCGGCGGTGCGCAGGGCCCGCCACCAGCGGGTTCCGCGGGCACGGCCCGCCCGCAGGCCGAACGCCGCCGCCAGGGCGACCGCCGCGACCGAGCCCGACGCCGCCCCCACCGCCCACAGGCCCGGACCGAGCAGCGCGGCCGGAAGGGCGAGGAGCAGCGCGGCTCCCGTCGCGGCCAGCACCGCCTGCCCCACCATGCGCTCCAGGACCACAGCGCGCACGCCCCGCCCGAGGTCGCCGCTGGACCGGCCGTGGCCGACCGCGCGGTTCACGTCCCCGAGCACCCCGGCGGGCAGCACCGCGTTCAGGAACACGGACAGGTAGTAGTCGGCCACCGCGCGCCGGAACGGGAGGCGCAGGCCCACCCCGAGCGCCACCTCCCGCCAGCGGCACGCGCACAGCACCGTCGTCGCCGCGCCGATCCCCAGGGCGGTCAGGACCGGGCCGGCGCCCACGGCCGAGAAGGCGTCGGTGAACGTCCCGCCGGGGAACCACCACACCACCGCCGCCAGGATCGCGGCCCCGGCCGAGGTCCGGGCCCACACCCGCCACCGGCGGGACGGGGCGCCGCCGGTTCGCGGCCCCTCCCGTGTCCCCCGTGCGGTCGTGGCGGTCATGCGCTCGTCGCCCCTCCGACGTCGGCGGGCCCGGCGGGGCCGCCGCGGTCCACCGTGCCTTCTCCGGGCGGCCGCGGCGTGCTCCGAGGGCGTGCCGGTTCCGCGCCCGGGCGCCCCGTCCGACCCGGAGGGGCGTATGTCCCGCACCTACCCGGGGCGGCGCACCCGTATCCCGGCGCGGACGGCCCCGGTCGCTCCCGCGGACTGCCCGCGTCCGGCGGTCCGGACGGGCCGTCCACCGTGCGGCGGCGTCCGGGGCCCGGCGGCCCGCCCGGGGACCGGGACGCGCACGGCGGGCCCGGCCGCGCCGCGCTCATCCGCGGGCCGGGGGACGCGGGAGCACCAGCAGGTCGGTGTGGTGGACCGTCACGCCCAGCTCCCCCCGAGCGCACGCCTCCAGCCTCCGCTCCAGGTACGCGGCGCCGGGGAGCGAGGGGTCCTGCTCGACGGCGGCGCCCGTCCAGCCCCGCAGCCAGGCCCGCGTCAGCGCCGCGTCCCCGGGCCCCAGGCGCCACGGGCTCGGGAACATCCGCACCTGCCGACCCAGGCCCTCGAACGCGGCGGCCGCGGCCCCGGCCGCCTCCGGTCCCAGCCGGCCCTCCCGCCTCTGGTGGGCGTCGAACGCCTCCGCGAACGCCGCGTCCGACGGGTCCCCGGGCGAGAACTCCACCCGCCCGACCACCGAGAGCGAGAACAGCGCCGGGCACCCGGAGGCGGACACCGCCTCCGCGAGCCCCGCGACCTCGGCCCCGGTGAGCAGGTCGAGGAGCGCCGAGGCCACCACGAGGGTCACCCCCTCCAGGTCGCGGGCGCACAGCGCCGCCACGTCCCGGCGGCGCGTCCGCACCGAAGCGGCGGGGACCCGCCTCCCCGCCTCCTCCAGCAGGGCCGGGTCGCGGTCGAACAGGAGCCAGCGCTGGGGCCGGGGCAGCCGCGGCCCCAGCCAGCGCCCCAGCGACCCCGTCCCGCAGCCCAGGTCGGCGACCACCCGCCCGTGGTCGGCCAGGAGCGCGAGCGGGGCGGTGGAGCGGGCCCGCGCGTCCGCGCCCTCGCGCAGGGCCAGCCACTCCGGCGCGAACGCCGGGACACCGGTCGTGCTCAAGGCGTCGCCTCCCCGTCCAGGACGGCCGCCATGCGCCGGGCCGTCTCCTCCCATCCTGCCAAGCCCTCCCGCCGTGCGCGGGCCGAACGCCTCAGACGGGAGCGGAGGCCGGGGTCGGTGAGCCAGCGGCGCAGGGCGGCGGCCAGGGCCCCCGGGTCCCCGGGAGGCACCAGCAGTCCCGGACGGGAGCCGTCCGGGGCGGAGCCCAGCGCCTCGGGCACCCCGCCCACCGATGTCGCGGCCACGGGGACGCCCCGGGCCAGCGCCTCGGTCACGACCATGCCGTAGGTCTCCCCGCGCGAGGGCAGGACGAGGAGGTCGCAAGCGGTGTAGGCGGCCTCCAGGTCCGCGCCGGTGAGGGGCCCGGTGAAGGCCACCCGGTCCGCGAGGCCGTGCTCGCGGACCAGGCCGCGGAGGCGGGCCGCGTGTGCCCCCGCGTCCCCGGACGGGACCGGGCCGACGCACGCGCATCCCCAGGGCAGGCCCGCCAGCGCGGCGAGCGCGGACACGAGGACGTCGTGCCCCTTGCGCGGGGTCACCGAGGCCACGCACAGCAGGCGCGTGCCGTCGCCGACGGGGGAGAGGGGCACCGGGTCCGCGCCGGGCTCGACCACGTGCACGCCTTCCACCCCGTGGTGGGCGGACACCCGCCGCGCCGCCCACCGGCTCGTCGCCACCACGGCGGAGGCGGCCCGCAGGACCGCACGCTCACGCGAGTCCAGGGCGGCGGCCCGCGCCTCGGGAAGCCCCGTCTCGTCGGCCAGCGGCAGGTGCACCAGGACCACCAGCCGCAACCGGGGCGCGTGGGGGAGCAGGACCTCGGGCACCCCGCAGGCGACGAGGCCGTCCAGGAGCACCGCGGCCCCGTCGGGGACGCCCTCCAGCACGCGGGAGAGGCCGGCCCGCGCGGCGGGGTCCGCGACGGGCCAGGCCCCGGGCACCGCCTCCTCCCGCACCGGGCGTCCCAGCCCGGCGAGGGCCTCGCGCAGGCGGCGGTCGTAGACCCCGCCGCCGCTGGGAGCGCCCCCGTGCGGGACGACGAGGACGGTCCTCACAGCTCGCGCTCGTAGCTCGCCCAGGCCACGTGCGACTCGTGCAGGGTGACCGCGACCGAGTCCAGGCCCCGCGCCCTCGCGTCGATGCGCTCCACCAGCCGGTCCGCGACGACCCTGGCCAGGAACTCCGTGGTGGTGTTCACCCCGGCGAAGTCCGGTTCCTCGTCCAGGTTGCGGTAGTTGAGCTCGGCGACCAGCCCTCCCAGTTCACGGGTGGCCAGGCCGATGTCCAGCACGATGTTGTCCGCGTCGAGTTCGCGGCGGCGGAAGGTGGCGTCCACGACGAACGTCGCCCCGTGCAGCCGCTGGGCGGGACCGAACACCGCTCCGCGGAAACTGTGGGCGACCATCAGGTGGTCGCGGACGGTGACGCTGTACATCGACGGGCTCCTCTGCGGTGGGGGCCGGCCGGACGTTCCAGCCGGCGTCGTGGTGGGGAAGGCCGTTCGGCGGGCGCGGACGCACGTCCGGTCCGCCCGCGCCCGTACGCGGGACGCGGGTTCGACCGGTCGACGTGGTGGCCGACCACGGCCGCGCCCGCGCCCGCGCGGGACGCGGCGGCGTTCAGGGCTCCGGGTAGACGATGCGGTGGCACAGGGCGGGAAGGCTCCCGTCGGCGAGGCGCGGCATCACCGCCGGCAGCTCCTCGAACGGGCTCTCCCCGGTGACCAGTGCGTCGAAGACGGGGTCGGACAGCAGCTCCAGTGCGAGGTCGAGACGGTCGCCGTGCCCCCGCGACCCCCGGCGCGCGGGGGAGACCGCCCCGACCTGGCTGGAGCGCACGGTCAGGCGGCGCGAGTGGAAGCCCTCGCCCAGGGGCACGCACACCCGCCGGTCCCCGTACCAGCTCATCTCCACCACCTCCCCCTCGTCGCGGACCAGTTCCAGGGAGCGCTCCAGCCCCGCGGGGTCGGCGCTGGTGTGGAAGACCCGGTCGCGCCCGACGCCGGCGTCCCCGGGGAGCGCGAACTCCACCCCGAGCCGCTCCGCCAGGTCCGCGCGCCCGGGGTCGACGTCCACCAGCTGCACCCGCACCCCCGGCACCCGGGAAGCCAGCCGGGCCACGGTGCACCCGACCATCCCCGCTCCGACCACCGTCAGCCGGTCGCCGAGCAGCGGCGGGGCGTCCCAGAGCGCGTTCACCGCCGTCTCCACCGCCCCCGCCAGGACCGCACGCCCCGGGGGCACGTCCCCGGGCACCGGCCGCAGCGCCCCGACCGGGAGCACGAACCGCGTCTGGTGCGGGAACAGGCTGAACACCGTCGTGCCCACCAGGTCCGGCGCGCCCTCCTCCACGACGCCGACGTTGAGGTAGCCGTACTTGAACGCGGAGCCGAAGTCCCCCTCCTGGAAGGGCGCCCGCATCACCTGCCGCTGGCTCGGCGGCACCGCGCCGCGGAACACCAGGGCCTCGGTGCCCCGGCTCACCCCCGAGTACAGGGAGCGCACCACCGCCTCGCCGGGCCCGGGAGGGGGCAGCACGCCCTCCCGGATCTCGCCCTCGCCGGGCGACCCCACCCAGAACGCCCGTGCCGTACGGCTCATGACCCTCCTCCTCGCCGTGCGCCGGTTCCGTGTCCGACGGCCCGCGTGCCGCCCGCCCCCGGCCCGGCCCGCCACAGCCCCGCCACGTCGCGCCCGAAGGACCAGGCCAGCAGCGCCAGGGCGCCCGCGGCCAGGGCCGTCGCACCCCCCGCGGGAACGACCGGGGCGGCGGCCGCCACCAGGGCCACGCCCTGGACGGCGGCCACCGCCTTGCGCGCCCGGCTCGGCGCCAGCGGTCCGCGCATCCACGGCGCCGCCCGCCCGGCGGCGACGAACGCGTACCGCATCGCGCCGATCGCCAGCACCCACCACCCCAGCTCCGCCGCCACCCGCACGCTCAGCACCAGGATCAGGAAGGCGTCCGCCTCCATGTCGAACCGCGCCCCGAACGACGACTCGGTCCCCGTGCGCCGGGCGACCAGGCCGTCCACGAGGTCCAGGGCCAGCGCGACCGACGCCAGGGCGACCAGGGGCCAGGCCGGACCGCCGTCCGCCACCAGGGCGACCACGCCGCCGATGAGCACCGACCGCGCCAGCGTCACCAGGTCCGCGGGACCCAGCCGGGACCGCCCGGACCTGCGCACCGCCCACGCCACGGCGGCCGCCCCCGCCAGCAGGAAGCCGGTACCGGCCGCCCAGCCCGCCGGGCCCAGGCCCGGGGCCCACGCGAGCAGCACCAGCAGCGCCGCCTGCGCGCACGCGGCGGCCCCCAGGGCCGCGGGATCACCCACGCGGACCGTCCAGGTGCGGGAGGTCGTGGCCCAGCCGGTCCCGCTTGGCGGTCAGGTACGCCACGTTCTCCCGGCGTGCGGGCATCAGCAGCGGAACCCGGGAGGCCACCTCCACCCCGTGCTCCCGGAGCGCCCGCACCTTGGCCGGGTTGTTCGACAGGAGCCGCACCGACCGCACCCCCAGGTGGAGCAGGATCCGCGCGGCCGGACCGTAGTCGCGCACGTCCACGGGCAGCCCCAGGGCGGTCGCCGAGTCCACGGTGTCCAGGCCGTGCGCGTCCTGGACGGCGAGGGTGCGCACCTTCTCCACCAGCCCGATACCGCGTCCCTCGTGTCCGCGCAGGTACACGACCACGCCCCGTCCCTCGGCGCAGATCAGGTCCAGGGCGGCCTCCAGCTGGTCCCCGCACTCACAGCGCAGCGCTCCGAAGACGTCGCCGGTCACGCACTCCGAGTGCGCCCGGGCCAGCACGTCCTCGCCCCCGCACACCTCGCCCAGGACCAGCGCGGCGTGCTCCCGGCCGTCGGAGGGGTCCCGCAGGGCCACGATGCGGAACGGCCCCCGCCTGGTGGCGAGCTCCGCCTTGGCCACGGCCGCGGGGCCCACGGCCGGCACCCCCGTGCCCAGCCCCTCCGGCCCCGCCCCGTCCGAACGGCTCCCGTCCGCCCCGCCCACGCCCTGACAGCTCATAAGCCCCCTCGATCCGTCTCGGAACAGCGGCCACGCACGCCCGGTGCCCGGTGGCCCCCCGGGGAAAACCTCGCACAGGTCGGGCGCGGGGCCGGGGAGGCGCGAGCCGGGGGCGGCGGGGGCTCCGCCCCGTCCCCGGGCCGGCGCGGGCGCTCCCCGGCCCGTCCGGCCGAAGGCGTCGGGGCCCGTTCCGCGGGCCGCCCCGCTCCGCCCTCCACGACCGGGGGCAGGTCGGGGGCCTTGGCTGGAAAGCGCTTGCCCAGTAGGGTGGGCCACCCCGGCACGAGGAGGCGCCGCCCGTGGACATCCCCCGGAGCCCCGTCCTGAGAAGAAGCCCCCTGGTCGCAGGTGTGTGCGCGGTCGTCCTGGCCGCCTCCGCCGGCCCCGCCCCGGCCGAGCCGCGGGACGGCCCGGGGATCCGGCTGGAGCGGCTGGACCGGGGCCTGGTCGCGGTCCAGGCCGAGGACGGCGTCCTCCTGAGCTGGCGGCTGCTCGCCCACGAGGTCACCGGGCACACGGACACCGGGCTCAGGGGGCCGAGGTTCGCCGTGTACCGGGACGGCAGGGGCATCGCGACCGTGGCGGACAGCACCAACCTCCTCGACCCCGGGGGCTCGGAGGACTCCCGGTACGAGGTCGTGCCGCTGCCGAGGAGCTCCGGCGGACGGCTCGACATCGGTCCCGCCGGCGAGGCGTCCGTGTGGGCGGACGGCCACCACGACCTGCCCCTGAGCAAGCCGGAGGGCGGCACGACCCCGGCGGGGGAGCGGTACGGGTACACCGCCAACGACGTGGCCGTGGGAGACGTGGACGGCGACGGCCGGTACGAGTTCGTCGTCAAGTGGGAGCCCACCAACGCCAAGGACGTCTCCCAGCGGGGGTACACCGGCAACACCTACGTGGACACCTACACCCTGGAGGGCGAACTGCTGCACCGCGTCGACCTGGGCGTGAACATCCGCTCGGGGGCGCACTACACCCAGTTCCTCGTCTACGACCTCGACGGCGACGGACGGTCCGAGCTGATGCTCAAGACCGCGCCGGGGACCAGGACGCTGTCCTTCGACGGGGACGGGGGCGTGACGGAGGAGTACGTGACGCTGCCGGAGGAGGACGTCGCGGCCGGCCACGGCCACGGCGACGACCACCGGATGAGCGCGGCGGACTACCACGAGCACCTGGTCGGGATGTTCCAGGACTGGCACGGGCACCCCGAGGTGGTGGCGGGGAACTGGCCGGGCACCGTGGAGGAGGCCCTGGGCCTGGAACCGGAGTACGACCACCCGCTCGACAGGGACGACGCCGCCGCGCTCGCGGACTTCTTCGTGGACGAGTACGCCCCGGGGCGCAGCGGGCGCAACCTGCTCCGGGAGTTCGAGGGCTTCGTCGTGGACGGCCCGGAGTACCTGACCGTCTTCGACGGCCTGACCGGCGCGGAGCTGGACACCGTCCGCTACGAGCCGGGCCGGGGCGACGACGGGCTCCTGTGGGGCGACTACGCCATGGCGCGCATCGAACCGGGCAACCGGGTCGACCGCTTCCTGGCGGGCGTGGCCTACCTGGACGGCGAGCGCCCGTCGGCGGTGTTCGCCCGGGGCTACTACACGCGCTCGGCCGTGGCGGCCTACGACTTCGACGGCGAGTCGATCCGCCGCCGCTGGCTGGCCGACAGCGGACACGTCCCGATGGACAACCCCTTCGACGCCTCGCCGCACGCGGGCCGGGGCTCGGACCCCGCGCTGGGCGCGCTGGCCGGACAGGGGTTCCACTCCCTGGACGTGGCCGACGTGGACGGGGACGGGCGCCAGGAGATCGTCTACGGAGCGGCGACGCTGGACGACGACGGGACGCTCCTGTACTCCTCGCACGCCCCCGGGCCCCCCGGAAGCGCGGTGGAGGGCGAGTACACCAAGCTCGGGCACGGCGACGCGATGCACGTGGGGGACCTCGACCCGGACCGGGACGGCCTGGAGGTCTGGACGGTGCACGAGGGGGGCGCGCACGCGCCCTACGGCTTCGCGATGCGCGACGCCGCCACGGGGGAGGTCCTCTTCGGCGGGTACACGGGCGTGGACACCGGCAGGGCCATGGTCGGCGACATCGACCCGGACGTCCCCGGGCTGGAGGCGTGGTCCTCGATGCCGCCCGGCGACGACGTCGAGGCCGGGCTGTGGAGCGCCGGCGGGGAGTACCTGGGGGACAGGACCCCGGGCACCGACATGAGCATCCGCTGGGCCGCCGACATGACCACCCAGGTCGTGGAGCGCACCGGGACCGGGGAGCAGGCGCAGGTCCCGGCGGTCGTGGACTGGAGGCGCGGCACGCTGCTCACCGCGGAGGGGACCCTCACCAACAACGGGACGAAGGGGAACCCCGCCCTCGTCGCGGACGTGCTCGGCGACTGGCGGGAGGAACTGGTCCTGCGCACCGCGGACAGCACGGCCCTCAGGATCCACACGAGCACCGAGGTGACCGACCGCAAGCTGCACACGCTCATGCAGGATCCCCAGTACCGGGTGGGCGCGGCCCGGCAGCAGACCGGTTACAACCAGCCCGCCCAGCCGTCCTTCCACCTGGGGTCGGACACCGACTGGGCGGGGGTCCCGGTGCCCGACGCCGTGTATCCGGAGTAGCCGTCGGGCGTCAGCCGTACCGGCGGCCGAGGTCGTCGCGCAGGGTCCCGTAGGTCGGCGCGAGGGCGCGCAGGATCCGGGCGGCAGCCCGGTCGTCGCCCGTGGCCACCGGGTACTGGAGCGATCCGAGCAGGCGCGCCTGGCGGGTCAGCGTGCCGGCCGCGGTGTCGCGTCCGACACCGCGCAGGCAGGCCGCGGCGTCCGTGAGGCGCCGCGCGCCGACCCGGATCGCGAAGTCGGCGAGGTGCTCGCGAAGAGCGGGGTCGCAGCCGTCCGCGACCCGGTCCGCGAGGGCCAGGACGGCGTCGCCGTTCTCCGGCCCCAGCCAGGACACCGCCCGGGGGACGATCGACTCGATCGCCTCCTCGGGAAGAACCCGGGAAATTCGGGTGAAATTCGAGCGGAGGGTGAAGGGGTCGCCGTATTCGATGTCCTCGGCCCGCCAGGCCGCCATGAAATCGGCGATCGGGAGCCTCGCGTAGGGATGTCCCCCGGGGTCGTGGAGGGTGACGCCGTCCTCGTCCGCGTCGAGCACGACGACGTAGTGGTCGGCGCCCACGGGGCCGGACCGGCCCGGCTGGTGGCGCAGGTGTCCCATCTCCACGGGGCCGGCCACGACGGGTCCGTCCGCGAGGTGGGAGGCGAGGCGGTCGAGCGCGGCCTCGGCGTCTCCGCCGCCGGTGGTCCGTGCCGCCCAGCCGAGAGCGGTGAGGGCGTCGTCCACGCCGGTCTCGGGCGTCCAGCCGTACGGGTCGAAGAAGGGCAGCGTCCCGCCGAGCAGCTGGGCGCCGAACGGGCTCCCGGTCACCGTTTCGACCACGCTGGGTGCGGGGGCGCCGGGCCCCATCAGCATGACCAGGCAACTGGAATAGCAATAAGGTCCGGAGCCATGATAAGGAATATCTTCCATGGCGTCATCGTGCCATTTTTCGAAGGAAAACGCGATCGCGGGAATTCGATGCTTCGATATCGCGACGGCGTTCCCGGATTCCCATCCGGCACAGCTCCCGGCCGTATGCGCGTGCCGGTCCGGCCGCCGACCGCGGCCCCGGGGCCTGCGCTACCGTGCGGACTCCGGCACCCGGCCGCGCACCGTGCCCGGGAGCGGTGCCGGACGGAGGAGGGCGCGCGGATGGGCTCGGTGGGCGAGGTGCTGCTGGCGGTCCTGGTCGTCGCCGTGGTGGGCGTGGTCCCGCTGGTCGTCATGGGGGCGGGCATGGTGCGCGAGATGTGGGACGGGTCCGGCCCCGGCGACGGCCACCGGGGCGGGGGCGAGGGCGGGGCCGGGGGCGGTGACGGCGGGGGAGGGGGCGGCGGCTGCTGAGAGCCCCCGGCCACGGCCCCGCGGACCCCCGCCGATCCGGTCCGTCATCGGCATCGCGGTGCGGGTGCGCAGCTCGTACCCGCCCACGGCCGGGACGCCGCGCGGTCAGGAGCGGTACGCGGCGGTGGACCCCCGCACCACCAGCTCCGGGGTGAAGAGGACGCGCTCGTGCCGGTGGCCGGGGTCGTCGAGCTCCGAGCGGAGCAGCCGCATCGCCGCGCGCCCGAGGTCGTACTTGGGCTGGGCGACGGTGGTCAGCCCCGGGTGGACCAGGTCGGCGAGGTCGACGTTGTCGTAGCCGACCACCGAGATGTCGTCCGGCACGCGCAGGCCGCGCCGCCCCAGGCCCTTCATGAGGCCGAGGGCGAGCTGGTCGTTGGCGCAGAACACCGCCTGCGGCCGCTGGCGCGGACCGCCGGCCAGCACCGCGTCCACGGCGCGTTCGCCCTGCTGGGGGTTGAGCAGCGGCTGCTCGACCACCCGGACGTGGGCGCCGGGGTCCATGCCGGACTCCGTGAAGGCGTCGAGCAGCCCCTGGTGGCGGCGCCGCACCTGCTCGATGGCGAAGGGCCCGGTCAGGAAGGTGACCCGCTCGTGTCCCAGGCCGATGAGGTGGCGCCCCGCGGCGAGGCCGCCCGCGTGGTTGTCGACGCTGACGCTGCACCCGACGTCCTCGGCGACGTCGCCCCGGTCCAGCGCGACCCAGGAGGTGCCCTGGTGGCTCAGCCACAGCAGGTCGGACAGGTCGTCGTCCACCGGCATCACCACCGCGCCCGCGGCGCGCTGCTCGGCGAGCAGGCGCACGTTGCGCCGCTGCCTGTCCTGGGCCTCGGCGGAGTTGAGGAGCACCACGGCCAGCCCCGCCCCGGCGGCCTCGTCCTCCACGCCGCGCGCGACCTCCGTGAAGAAGGGGTTGGTGACGTCCAGGACGAGCAGGCCCACGGATCCGCTGCGGCCCGACCGCAGGCTGCTGCCGGAGGAGTTGCGCACGTAGTCGAGCTCGGCGATGGCGGCCTCGACCCTGGCCCTGGTGGCCTCGGCGACGCGCTCGGGGCGGTTGAGGACGTTGGAGACGGTGCCCGGGGAGACCCCGGCGTGCCGGGCGACCTCGGTGATGCCCACGGAGGGGCGGGTGGATCGGGGCCTGGTGGACAAGGAGCTTCTCCCGGGGCGTGTTCGGACGGTCATCAGGGAACTGCGCGAACGCATGCTACTGATCCGGCCCCGATGCGCGGGGCATCATGCTCACACCCGGATTGAAACGTGTCAACAACCATCCCGTGACGGGGCCTTCCCGCGCCTCGGTATCCGGGGTCGGCCGACCTCCTCCCGGAGGCCGTTACCAGGGCGATACCTGGCAATTCCATGGTGATCCTCTTGACGGGGGTGTGTGTTCCACTTAACATCCCCTTCATATTAAAACGTTTTTGTAATGTTCGACGGATCCCCGTCGAACCAGCACCGGAAAAGGAGGGCACGTGGACCCGACAGAGGTCCCTCCACCCCTCGCGCTGGTGGACGTCACCAAGTCCTTCGGGAGCGTCAGGGCCCTGCGGGGGCTGTCCCTGGAACTGCGCCCCGGGGAGATCCACGCGCTGGTCGGCGAGAACGGGGCCGGCAAGTCCACCCTGGTCAAGACCATCGCGGGCGTACACCGGCCCGACAGCGGGCAGCTCCTGGTCGACGGGGTCCCGACCGCTTTCGGGGCGCCGGCCGACGCCCAGCGCGCCGGCGTCGCCGTCATCCACCAGGAGCCCACCCTGTTCCCCGACCTGTCGGTCGCCGAGAACATCTTCGTCGGCCGCCAGCCCCTCACCCGCCTGCGCACCATCGACCGCAAGCGCATGCGGAGCGACACCGGGGAGGCCTTCGCCCGCCTCGGCGTCGACATGGACCCCGACCGCCCCGCACGCGGCCTCTCCATCGCCGACCAGCAGCTCGTCGAGATCGCCAAGGCCCTCACGCGGCGCGCCCGGGTCCTGGTCATGGACGAGCCCACGGCCGCACTCTCCGGGGTGGAGGCCGAACGCCTCTTCACCGTCGCCCGCACCCTGCGCGACTCCGGGGCGGCCCTGCTGTTCATCTCCCACCGCTTCGACGAGGTCTTCGCCCTCTGCGACCGCATCACGGTCGTCCGCGACGGCGCGTTCGTCTCCTGCGACCCCACCCCCGACCTGGACGTGGACACCGTCGTGCGGCGCATGGTCGGACGCGACGTCACCAGCCTCTACCCCAAGGAGGACGCCGAACGCGGCGACACCGTCCTGGAGGTCGACGGACTCACACGCCGCGGCGTGTTCGCCGACGTGTCCTTCCGGGTGAGGGCCGGCGAGATCGTGGCCCTGGCCGGCCTCGTCGGCGCCGGGCGCAGCGAGGTCGTCCGCGCGGTCTTCGGCGTCGACCGCTACGACGCGGGCGCCGTCCGCGTCCACGGCACGCCCCTGCCCGCGGGCCGCCCCAGGGCGGCCATGGCCGCGGGCATGGCCCTGGTCCCCGAGGACCGCCGCCAGCAGGGCCTGGTCATGGAGTCCTCCATCGAACGCAACGCGACCGCCACCCGCCGCCGGCCCCTCAGCCGCTTCGGCCTCCTGCGCCCGCGCGCCGAGCGCGACTCCGCCCGCGAGTGGGGCGAACGGCTCGAACTCCGCTACGGCCGCATCGACGACCCCGTCTCCACCCTCTCCGGCGGCAACCAGCAGAAGGTCGTCCTCGCCAAGTGGCTCTCCACCGAGCCGAGGGTGCTGTTCGTGGACGAGCCCACGCGCGGCATCGACGTCGGGACCAAGGCGGAGGTCCACCGCCTGCTCTCCACCCTCGCGGGACGGGGGCTCGCCATCGTCATGGTCTCCAGCGAGCTCCCCGAGGTCCTCGGCATGGCCGACCGGGTCCTGGTCATGCACGAGGGCAGAATCACCGCCGAGATCGACCGCGCCGACGCCGACGAGGAGTCCGTCATGTACGCGGCCACCGGACAGCGACCGAACGGGGCCGCCCGATGAACGCACCCCCCGCCGCCCCCGGGGCCTCCGCGGCGGCCCCTCCCCGGACCCCCGGACGCCCGGCCCGGCGCCGGCGGCAGTTCCGCGAACTCGGCGTGCTGCTCGCGGTCGTCCTGCTGATCACCGCCACCTGGCTGCACAACCCAGGGTTCCTGTCCGCCCAGGGCGTCCGCGACCTGTTCCTGGGCGCCACCGTCCTGGCGGTCCTGGCCGCCGGCCAGGCCCTCGTCCTCATCACCAGGAACGTCGACCTCTCGGTCGGATCGGTGATGGGGCTGTCGGCCTTCGGCACCGGCGCCCTCTTCGTGGCCCTCCCCGGCCTGCCGGTCCCCGTGGCCATGCTCGCCGGCATCCTCATCGGCCTCGCGTGCGGGCTGGCCAACGGCCTGCTCGTCACGACCGCACAGGTACCCGCACTGGTCGTCACGCTGGGCACCCTCTACGCCTACCGCGGCCTCGGCCACTGGTGGGCGGACGGCGGCCAGGTCAACGCCACCGACATGCCCGCGTCCTTCCTGCTCCTGGGCCGGGTCGGCGTCCTCGGCGTACCGCTGCCGGCCGCGATCGCCATCGCCGTGGTCGCCGCCGTCGGCTTCTACCTCGCCAACCACCGCTCCGGCCGCGAGCTGTACGCCATAGGCTCCAACGCCGACGCGGCACGCCTGTCCGGCATCCCCGCGGGGCGCCGGATCATCCTGGCCTTCGCCGCCAACGGAGCCCTGGCGGGCCTCGCCGGGGTCCTGTTCGCCGCCCGCTACGGCACCGTCGACTCCACCGTCGGCACCGGCATGGAACTCCAGGTGGTGGCCGCCGCGGTCGTCGGCGGCGTCGCCATCGCCGGCGGCGTCGGCACCGTCTACGGAGCCGCCCTCGGCGCCGTCCTGCTCACCACCATCACCGCCGCCCTGCCCATCTGGCAGATCAACCCGTTCTGGCACCAGGCCGTGGTGGGCACGCTCATCCTGGCCGCCATCGGCCTGGACCGGCTGCTCGCGCTGCGCACGGCGCGCAAGCTTCGAGGAGGAGGTGCCCGTGGCGCCTGAACGCACCGCCGCCCCGGCCCGGGCGGCCGCACCGGACACGCGGACGGCCGGCTCCCGGGCCAGGGCCCTGCTCTCCGCCCGGGAGGCCCCCGTCGTCGGCGCGCTCGTGGTGGCCCTGCTCGGCGCCGGACTGTTCGTCGACATGTTCGCCACCGGCCGCAACATCGACTTCCTGGTGCTGAGCATCGCCGCCATCGCCCTGATGGCCCTGCCGATGACGCTCATCGTCATCACCGGCGAGATCGACCTGTCGGTGGCCAGCACGCTCGCCCTCACCAGCGCCACCCTGGGCGTGCTCTGGGAGGCCGGGATCCCCATCGAGACGGCCCTGTGGATCTGCCTGGCCGTCGGCGCGGCGCTGGGCGCGCTCAACGGGTTCCTGGTCACCGTCTGCGGACTGCCCTCCCTGGCCGTCACCATCGGCACCATGGCCCTGTACCGGGGGCTCGCCTACGTGCTCCTCGGCGACCGCGCCGTCGCCAGCTACCCCCGCGACTGGGTCGGCGGAGCCCGCGCGCCCTTCCTCGGCATCGAGGGCCTGCCGTGGATCGCCGTGGCCGTCCTCGTCCTGGCCGCCGCCTTCGCGGTCCTGCTCCACGCCACCGGGGTCGGCCGGTCCCTGTTCGACATCGGCAACAACGACGAGGCCGCCCGCTTCTCGGGGGTCCCCGTCGCGTGGACCAGGTTCTGGCTGTTCACGCTCAGCGGCGTCGTCGCCTCCGGCGCCGGGATCTTCTGGACCCTCCAGTACGGCACCTCCCGCGCCGACACCGCCTTCGGCCTGGAGCTGCAGGTCGTCGCCGCCGTCCTCCTCGGCGGGGTGTCCATCTTCGGCGGGGTCGGCTCGGTCCTGGGGGTCATGAGCGGCGTCCTGCTCCTCGGGACCATCCGCAACGCCCTCCAGCTGTTCGGCATCAGCAGCGAGGTCCTCCAGATCGTCACCGGCCTCATCCTCATCGCCTCCGTCGTCACCCCCAACATCGCGGCCCGGGTCCGTGCCGCACGCGAACCCGGCCCCCGACCCGCGGCGGACCCCGCGCCCGACCCCACCCAGGGAGAACCCTCATGACCGACCCCCGCCCCCGACACCTGCTGCTGGCCGCCTCCGCGTTCGCCGTGCTGATGACCGCCGCCTGCGGCGGCACCACCATCGACGACGCGCAGGAGGAGGAAGCCTCCGGTCCGACCGGTACCGCCGACCCGGACGCCGAGATCCCCGAGGGCCTCAGGATCGACTTCCTGCCCAAACAGCTCAACAACCCCTACTCCGACATCGTCAACGAGGGCGGCGCCGTCGCCGTCGAGGAGCTGGCCGGGGAGTTCACCGAGCGGGGCGGCACCGAACCCACCGCCGACTCCCAGGTCGAGTACATCAACGCGGCCAGCCAGGCGGGCAGCGACGTCATCGTCATCGCCGCCAACGACCCCGACGCGGTGTGCCCCTCCCTCGACCAGGCCAGGGACAACGGCGCCGCCATCGTCGGCTACGACTCCAACGCCAGCTGCACGGACATCTTCGTCAACCAGTCCTCCGACGAGCTCATCGGCCGCACCCTGGTCGAGATGATCTCCGAGCAGATCGGCGGCGAGGGGACCTTCGCCGTCCTGTCCGCCACCCCCAACGCCACCAACCAGAACTCCTGGATCGCCGCGATGGAGGAGGTCCTGGCGGAGGAGGAGTACGCGGACCTCGAACTGGTCGACACCGTCTACGGCAACGACGACGACCTCCAGTCCTTCCAGGAGATGCAGGGGCTCATGCAGTCCCACCCCGACCTGGACGGCGTGGTCTCCCCGACCACCGTCGGCATCGCCGCGGCGGCCCGCTACGTCAGCGACTCCGAGTACAAGGGCGAGGTCGCCATCACCGGCCTGGGCACCCCCAACCAGATGCGCGAGTTCGTGGAGGACGGCACCGTCGACTCCTTCGCGCTGTGGAACCCGGAGGAGCTCGGCTACCTCGCCGGGTACGCGGGAGCCTCGCTGAGCGCGGGACGCATCACCGGGGCCGAGGGCGAGACCTTCGAGGCCGGGGACCTGGGCGAGTACACCGTCGGGGCCGACGGCGAGATCGTCCTCGGCCCGCCGACCGTCTTCGACGCCGACAACATCGACGACTTCGACTTCTGATCCGGCCCACCGCAGTCCGCGGCGGGCGGAGGGGAGCCCTCCGCCCGCCGCCTTCCACCCACCGGGAGGACCACGCCGTGCAGCGTGTCTGCTTCATCCTCAAGGTCCGCGCCGACCGCCTCGACGAGTACCGGGAACGGCACGCCGGCGTCTGGCCCGAGATGCGCGAGGCGCTCTCCGCTGCGGGCTGGCACAACTACTCCCTGTTCAGCACCGACGAGGGCACCGTCGTCGGCTACCTGGAGACCGACGACTTCGACGCGGCCCGGGAGGCCATGGCGAGCACCGGCGTCAACGCCCGCTGGCAGGCCGAGATGGCGCCCTTCTTCGAGGGCCTGTCCGGCCGCCCCGACGAGGGCATGGTCCCACTGACCGAGCTCTTCCACCTGCCCTGACCCCTCTCCCGCCCTCCTCGGCGCGGGCCGCCCCCCGCGGGCCGGGCGGGTGGGCGGGGCCGGGGCCCGCCTGCGAGCTCCGGCCGGGGGCGAAGGGTCAGCCCGCGGGGAGCTCCACCCGGATCTCCCCGCCAAGGGAGGCCCCGCCCTCCAGTTCGAGGTCGTCGCCGCTCCAGAACCGCCCCGGGTCGTAGTACCCGGTGCGGCGGCCCCTCGGCAGCAGCCCCATCTCCTCGTAGGTCAGGGCGATCACCTCGGCGCAGTAGGCGGTCTCCAGCGCCCGCTCGCGCGAGCGCCTCCCGAACGGCAGGCGCCGCAGGGGCAGGCGACCGCGCGCCCACCTCGCCGCCAGCTGCGCGGTGGAGGGGAAGGGGGTGCCGTCGAGCCGCGCCACGGCGCGCAGGGCGGCGTCCTCCATCGCCCGGGTGGCCAGGGGGTCGAGCTGGCGGACCCAGCCCTGCTGCCCGTACTTGCGGCCCCACACCAGGACGGCGTCGCGGAGGTCGTGCAGCTGCACGCCGCGCTGGTGCCGTCCCGTCCACACGTCGGGCAGGGAGCGGCCCAGCTCCGCGTGCCACATCAGCGGTGGGAGGTCCTCCACCACGATGGACATGCCGACGTGGTTGACGGGGCTGTTGGTGGTGATCTGGATGGCGCGGTCGGGCACGCTCGTGCCCCGGAAGACCCACACGTCACCGGTCCGGGTGAGCTCCAGCGCCTCGTTCAGGGACATACTCGTGTCTGCCACAGGGATAGCCTAGGCACATGCGATGGTGGAAAGTCCTTGGAGTGGCCGCTTTCGTGGGCGTCGCGGCGACCGGCGCGGTGATCGCGCGCGCCGAGCGGCAGCGCCGCGCCTACACGCCCGAACAGGTCAGGGACCGGTTGCGCGCACGCGTCGCCGAGGCCGAGGCGGCCCAGGGCCCCGCCGCGTCCGCCCCGGCGCTCCCCGCGCCCGACGACCCCGGGATGCCCGCCTGGCGCCAGATGCTGCTCGGCGCCGTGAGCCGCCACCCCAGGGTCGACCGCGGCCCCGGCCACGAACCCCGCGAAGGCGGCCCCGACCGGGCCTGACACCCCTCCGGCCTCCTTCCGGGGCGTGCCCCCCCGGAGCCCCCGGCCCCCGGTCGGGCCCCGCCGGAACGGTGCCGGCCTCCCCGCCTCCGTCCGTCCCTCCGGGGCGGTGCGACGCCGTTCGGCGCCCGCCCCGCGCCGCCCGCTCCCGGTCCCCGGGTTTCCCCCGGCGCCCGGAGCGCTTCTCCCGCCCGGGGTTCTTCCCGCCGCTCGTGCCATGCCCGGCGGAAGGGGCATCCGCGTCCCGCGGCTCTCCCGCGCCACCGCTTTCCCTGCCGTCCCGCGGCCCCCTCGCGCCGCCCGGCCCGCCCGGAGCGCGTCCCTCCGCCGCCCCGCCTGTCGTGGCCGGCGGTCCGGTCCGGTGCGTTCGGTCACGGGGCGCGGCCCGTCCCCGACCGGCGGGCCGCGGCGTACCGCTGTCGTCGGGCCGGGGGACGCGCCGCCCCGCAGGGGTCTGACCTGGGCGGACGCGGACCGGGTGGCTCGTCGCGGGCCGCCCGGGAGCGGTCGGCCGCCGGGCCGCCGTGTGCTCGCCCTTTGTTACCGATGGGTATTACCGACTGGTAAAACACACATCCGGACATACATCCGAAGTTGCGAAAACCCTTGGTACTAAAGGGATCCGTGCGCCCTGGGGGGTGCTAGGAGCGCCTCTGGTGTGGCGAAAGCTCTGTTTATCTGTGGTGCGCCCCCTGAGTCCGGGACGCATGGGTAAGCGTACGTCTGACCAGCGTGTATGTGTACCCAAGCGACCCTGGGGAACCTGTGGCAGGTGGAGTAGTACCCCTGGGGCGGGTGCTGTGACCACACCCAGGGGCACCCTGTCACTGTGCTCATGAGTAACCCTGGGGCACCACTGAGACTGCGTTCATAAGGATGTGACCACACCCCGGGGTGCACACAAGCAACCCTGGGGCACCGCTGTCACTGCGTTCGTGAGTACCCCTAGGGTGCATGTCTCGCAAGCAAGTAACTAGACCCTGGGGCATCATCATTACTATCAGTTGCTTAGTGATTGTTATTAGTAACAATACAAGGTGTTGTCACTAGTAACTTAATGAGTGCAATATGTAACTTGTATTACTAATAGATGCATAGTGATTGCTATGTGTAACAACACCCTTGTGATGCAAGGGGGCGCTCATGCATGACCCCCCGTGTCCATGTCGTGGTACCGAGGCACCCTTTGTGGAGACCGCCAACCACCAACCACCGCGCTGTGTCTGGGATGCGGGGTCGGCGGCGGAATCATCGCACCACTAGCGGTAGTCGCCGGGTGGCGCTCGGTGTGGGACTCGGGTAGGGGTGCCGGGTCGTGGTGAATGAGCGTGGGACTCCTACAGTCGTCCGGCGTCGGCGCGGCGGGGAACGGTTGCTTGGGGCACCGGGTTCGTGGTGTCTGGTGGTGTGCGGTGGGCGCTGGGGGTGGTAGCCATTTCGCGCCACCACGCAGGCGGCGCAAGGTGCCCGATAGAAGGCGTAGCATTTTTGACCCCTTGGGACAAAGTGTCTCAACGACCGCCGGTCCGTGTTGCTCGGAAAAGTAGCAGGATCCCCCGAATTGGATGCGCCAGTTGCCTTACCGTTTCTTGTCGCACTCCTGCGACCTCTGAACCAGCTGGAAGAACTGCCGTTAACGGTTTTCGGGGCGGAAGCTGTTTCAAGACTTTGGGGAAATGCGATAAACGGTTTCCGTTGTTTTTGAGGCGAGGTCAAGAATAGGTCAATGGAAACCCCCTATAGAGACAAAGAGTCCCAAGAATGTCCAGATCTATATGATACAATTCAATAGTAAGGTAGCCATGCTCTCAAGATGTCGGGTCAAGGGGGCGAATTACTCAGACTATTCCAAGGAGAGTCATGGACTCCGAAACCCTTTGGGTCCCTCGATACGCCCATACCCGGGAGCGAGCTAAGTACGCTGCGACCCTTTACCTTTCCGGAACTCCGGTGCACGAGATCGCGCGACGCCTCCAGGTCTCAGAAAAGACCGTGTACCGATACCTCGGTCCCGGAAAGCTGATGCTCAAAGCGGAGTTGGAAGCCCTGAAAGCGACCTACGAAGCCGAGACCGCGCGCACGGGGAAGCCGATCCGGAGGACCTCGTGAACCGATCCCGCATCGTCGTTCTCGCTGTGAAGATACTGAAAATCAACCGCTGCCTCGACTGGTCGACAGCATGGGGTCTTGCTTCCATGCAACTGCGATCCGAGGAACTCCAGGAGCAGCTACGAAACCCAACTAGGAGAAACCATGAGGAAGACCAAGTTCACCCCAGAGAAACTGCCACCAGAGATTCCCTACACGACTAAAGAGCAGCGGCGTGCGGAACGGGACCGGCAGCTCGAAAAACAGCGTCGGATCAGGGAAGACCGCAAAATCCTTCGCTGTCCCAACGGGCCACACCCCCACCCGCACCCAGAGGTGCTCAATGGGTGACCCAGCGATCAACGAAATCAGAAAGCGTCTCCGAGGACGGGGCGACCCTGCTGAAGAGAACCGTCACGGAGCGGATCCAACGCTTCAAAAGATTCGGGAACAGGTCGACGCTCGGCGCTCCTCCGACTTGCAGGAGTTCGCCGTCGAACAGCAGCGGGCGGCAGTCGAACAGCGCCGCCGCGATGATGCGTGGATTCGCGAACGCGCGGAGGACCTTGGCGCGACCGACACGTTTCTCGACGCATCGGATCGGGCGGCAGCGCGGAAGCAGGCGGAATCCGAACTCAAGGCGCTACGGGATGAGGAGTACGCGGAATACCAGAAGCAGGAGGACTACCGCAAACTCCGCGCGGTCGCAGAGGCGGACTCGCCGGTCTCACGGATTAACGAAATCATCGACGCGGTGAAGTCCGCAGGGACCATCACCACCCAACAGCGGTTTCAATATCATGCGCTGTCGCGCTATTTCCGCTCGCGAGGGGACACCCCTCCGGCGCTGGAATCATTTCTTCCAGAGGAACAGTAAAAGACTTTATCAACCTGGTCGCGCCCAACACGGGGCATAGCTGCGACCAGGTCACCAGACTCCGTAGTCGGATGACTGCGTTGAGTCACACTCGGGTTCCGGGAATCCGGGGTGGACCCCCAAGACCGGCTCCGGCTCCGGTCTTGGGGGTCCACGCATCCCGGGAGCTGTTTCTACCCCAGGGGTCGCGGAACGGCCTCTCCAGGTGCCTGCTCATCGAACGGACCCCGGTCACGGGGTGCCCTTCAGCGTCACTTTTTTCCTTGCGGGCTCAGGGGGTGGCGGATCCGCTCGCGCGGCAACGGGCGTGTGGGGAGTCTCCTGGAGACACGACAACGAAGGAGGACCATGCACGTGAGGCCGCATCTCGAAGTCCGGCACCCCTGGATCGCCGCCGCCCAGCAGCGGGTGCGTAGGGAGGAGCGCCGGAAGGGTCACGCACCCCCGGGCGCGCTGGAGGAGGCGCGCGAAGCCCTCCACCATGCGCGGGTTGCGGCGGTGGCGGAGCTGGTGGCAGGGGACTTTACGCGGGAGCAGCTAGAGGAACTGGTGGCACTTTTGGAGGCTGCTCTGGGGGAGTTCGGTAACTAGCGGGGTTTTTGGACTCGTTGACACACGACCCTGGGGCACGTTTCATGGGAACAGAGAGGAGGTGGCGTCATGAAGGAGAAACCACCCCGGTGATCGGGAAGTGGTCACAAAGGTGCGCCGATGCGTCTTACGTGCGCGGGATGCCAGGAGAAGAAGCCCCAGGGGGAGTTCCGTCAGCTTTTGAGCTGCGGGGGAATCGAGTACAGCTCGTTCCGCTGCTTCGGATGTGAGAGCTGGTGGACGCGACTCCGGTACCGCTTCGGGCGCGGTGACTTTACAAAGTGAGCGCTTTGTAAAGGTATAATAGAAAGAGGCGACCCGTCGTAAATCGGGTCGCCTCAATTGGAACAGGAAGCAGGGTCAAAATGTCAGGTTGCAAACGGGGCGCACGAAGCCCCAGGAGTGGATCTCACTATGAGTATATCAGAAGTAAACGCTGTTGACAAAACACCCTACCGCGACGGAGCCCCGATTTATGCGGAGGCGGGATGGGACGGAATCATTCCCATCCGTCGAGCGAAGAAGACCCCGGCGCTAGCGGGGATCACCGGGCGGGATGGACTCCAGGTTCCGGCGGAAATGTCCCTCCGGTACCACGACGAACCCACGTACGCACACTGCAACATCGCTATCAGGATGCCTCTCGGAGTTGTTGGCATTGACGTTGATGACTACGACTCCAAGTCCGGCGCGACGACCCTTGCAGAACTCGAAGCGGAACTGGGTCAGCTCCCCCGGGTTCCGTATTCCTCCGCGCGAGGTCCGGGCGTGTCTGGTATCAAATTCTTCAAAGTCCCCGAGAATCTGGAACTCGAGGGTGTCGCCGGGAAAGACATCGAGATCATCCAGCATCATCACCGTTACGCCCTCGTTTCCCCTTCGATTCATCCGAAGACGGGAGAGCAGTACCGCTGGTACCACGCGGACGGAAGCGTTTTCATCGGAGTTCCGCACCGAGACGAACTCGAAGACCTCCCCGAGGCGTGGGTTAACCGCTTCCGTGTGGAAAGCAAGTCCCGCGAACGGAACGGAATCTACTCCGGTGACGCTGGTTTCATGGAAAGGTTCTCCTGCGAAGGCGATGCCGGTCTCGTAGGGGAGATCGTCGAGCGGTACTACGAGAGAGAGTCCGACTCCTGCGCTCACGACGCCATGGTGTCCGTGGCGTTTTGGGGAGCGTGCTTGGCGGTGCGGGGGGAAGTCTCCGCCACCGAGGTCCGGGACGCCCTCGAAGCGGCGTTCCTCGGAACCGCCTCCGACGACCCCGGGGAAGAGTCCCCGGAATCCGAGTTTGCGAGGATCTGGGCACACGCGGCGGAAGGTGCGGAGACGACCTTCACCGACGAAACCGGGGAGCTGGTTGCTGAGATACCAAAAAATGGATCGGTCTTCGTTGACAACTTTTCGAAAGCGATTACCGATATCGTCGACCTGTTGAAGGGAACTCCGCTTTACCAGCGCGGGGGTCGACTGGTTGAAATCGGAGCAGGGGGGAAGATGATGCAGATCAACCGGGCGCGCCTGAGTTCCGTCTTGGTGTCTTCGGGGGTGCGGTTCCTGAGAAAGGGGAAGAAAGGCCCGGTGTCGGCGCACCCCACAGGAGGAGTTCTGGATGCAGTCCTTGAATACCGGGAATTCCCTGTTCCCGAACTCAGAGGTGTCGTCACCGCTCCGTTCTTTCAGGGGGACGAAATCGTCACCACACCCGGGTACCACGCGGCGAGTCGGACTTTTATGTCCCCTGAGTTGCCGTGGCGCGAGATTTCTGAGTACCCGTCGGGGGACGAAGTCAGTCGTGCGAAGGGGCTCCTGGAGGAACTGGTTAGGTTCTTCCCGTTCTCCGGTGAGCACTCGCGAGGGAACTTCTTTGCGTATCTCCTTACTCCCCCTCTCCTGGGACGGATCGGGGGACCCGTGAAGGGTTTTGTCTTCTCTGCATCGTCGCCTCGCAGCGGGAAGTCCAAGCTCGCGTACACGGGGTACACGATCTGGAGTGGGACCCACGGAAACCAGTTCACGAAACAGGCGGATCACGAGGCGCGCGACGCAATCAGGGCGTACAACACTCCGGGAGCAGTGTACGTCTTCGACAACTTCGACGACGGACGACAGCTCAAGAACTCCGCGTTGAGTTCCGCGCTGACCACGACAGGGGAGGCCACTTTCGAGAAAGTGGGAACTGACGAAGGGATCACCGTGAGCGTGGACAAGATCCTTGCGTTCACGGGAAACAATATCGGGGTCGTGCGTGACTTCGAGGACAAGGTCGCGTGGGTACGACTCGTACCGAAGGTGGACCCCACGACCCGCGAAGACCTCTTCGACTACGGGAGCTTCGTACGAGAAGAGCGGGTCAACCTTGTGTGGGCGGTGTTGACCTTAATCAGGGCGTACGACGTTTCCGGAAACAAGGACACCCGTGGCAGGGTGGACGGCTTCGAGAGCTGGAGGGACCACGTCGGTTCGATTCTGCGGTTCCATGGTCTCGCTGGGGAGATCGACCCGCGCGAGGACGTGAATGCCTCCGCAGACTGGGCGGAGGACGATCGTGTCTACCTCGAAGCGGTCGCGGAATTTTTCGGGGGAGAGAGCTTCCTTTCTCGTGACGTTGTGGAGCGCACGGGAGAGGACTCATTCGGGCGTCTGATTTCTCCGGACCTTGTTCCACGGAATCTGGCGGACAACTGGGACCCGCAGGTATCCGCAAGAAAGCGACAGTCTGCGGTCGGGGGGTTCCTGGACAAGAGGGTCGGTCAACTGGTCAGCGGGAGGATACTCACCGCGACGCGCGACGCCCAGCGGAGGAAAGTGTACAGGTTCGTGAACCCCGACGAGGCGTGACCGCAGGACGACACGGGGGCGATCCGGAAGGTTCGATTCGCCCCCGTGTCGTTCGGATCGTGAAAGTCTCGGACTTTCACGGTACTTTCACGGTACTTTCACGGTACTTTCACGGTACTTTCACGATTGCGACAACCCCTGCGGTTGGTGGGTTTTCGATCACATATAACCCTGAATCGTGAAAGTTGAAAGTCTCCTCGGAGTTCTACTGAGTAAAATCTACTGTCCCCTTGTTTTTCGCTAGTAGAGATCCGGGGGAAAAACTTTCAACTTTCACGATTTCGGACGTTTTTCCACCAACCGCAGGGGTTGTCGCGCGTGAAAGTCTCCGGGGGACTTTCACGATCCACCTCCAGTCGCCTCCCTTCGCATGTGAGTAGTAGCTCAAAGTGACAACAGGGTCCACCGACCGGCCTCCGGGAGCCTGCCCCCACCCCTCCGAGGGGCAGACCCCTGGACACCGGTCGGTGGACTCGGGTCACCGCAGCATCGGAAGTCGCTTGGGCAGCCTCGGCGTCGGGCACACCCCCGCGCGGGTCCGGATGACCTCCTCCACCACGAGGTGCGGGAAGCCGCAATCCAGGTACATCCTGGAACCGGAGCCGTTGAGCCAGGTGTACAGGTCGTAGTCGTTGACGGTGACCTCGGTGCCACCGAGGTATTCCCCGCACACCAGCGTCGGGAGCTTCTCGGGTGACCAATCGTGTTGCAGATACGTCACCCCGACCGCCAGCTGTCGGGACTCGAATTCGTGCTTGAGGTACATCAACCTCGTCAGCGGGGAGGGCGTCGCGCGTTCCATGTGAGTACGGTCGCCTCTACCTCCCACGTTGCGCCACATCCCGAGGGATTCCCGGGTTCCGCTGACACGTACGGGGAACCCGTGTACAACGTGTTGCATGGGATTCCCCGAAGCTCTCGCCCGGCACCTCCAGCTCTCCGGGATGACGCAACGTGCGCTGGCAACGCGATCGAAGGTTTCGCCGGCGTCTTTGTCTCGGTACCTCTCGGGGAAGACGAACCCCTCTCGGAGCGCCGTCGACGCCCTGGACACCGCCTTGGACGCCCAGGGGGCGCTACTAGAAGCGTGGAGATCCTCAGTCTCCGAGGAACTTCCGGCGTTCCTCCGTGATGTCGACGCCCTGGAACGGAACGCTTCCCGGATCGACCTTGTCTCCCCGGGGACTGTCCCCGGACTGCTGTGGTCCCCTCGGTACGCCGAAGCGGTGTACCGCGCCGGAAGGAAGGTCCGCGACGTCAAGGGGTTGGCGCAGCTTCGCTCCGAACGTCTTCCGCAGCTGGACACCTCGGTGCACGCGGTGTTCCCCGCGACGGCGCTCCTCGGAGTCCCCGAGGCGTTGCGCCGCGAACAGGTCTCCCACCTCCTGGCGCTCCCGGACTCGGTGACTCTCCACGTTCTCCCGGAGCGGACGGTGCTCCTAGGAATCCCGGGACCGTTTGCTCTGTACCGCCTCCGGGACGGCCGCGAGGTCGCGACGTCCGACCACTTAGAGGCGGACGCGATCTACGGGGACTCCGTCCTCCCTCGGGTTCGCGAACTCCTACGGGATGCGCTGGCAGTAGCCTTACCCCCAGCAATGGGTCATGAAGAGCTGCGGAGGATACACGGTGAGTGACGACTGGTTTACATCGAGCTACTCGGGGTCGTCCTCGAACTGTGTCGAAACGAGAATCAGCGAGAGAACCGAGGTCCGGGACTCGCAGAACCCCGAGACGGCGACGCTTGCGTTCCCTGCTTCGGAGTGGACCTCCGTAGTCGCCGGACTCACGCTCAAGAACCCCTAGGACCCTCCAGGAGCTCCCGAGGCGAACGCTGCCGGGCGTGGGTTATCTCCGCGCGTAAGGAGCTTCGGGAGGTTCTGAACGTCGCTCAGCGACGCTCTCAGAGCTTCTGTTTTTTGGGATCGCTACACGAAGGACCCCGCTTCCCGGAGAGGAAGCGGGGTCTCATGTGTCTCGGTGTCAGAGCCGGTTCCCGGGTGAGTGTCGCCGCATCGCGCTGCGGGCTCTGCGCTCCCGTCCGCTGACGCCGTACCTCCGGGTGATCTCCAGGGGAGAGGACCAGCCCCCGATGGTCATGGCATCTTGTACCGAGCCCCCGTCCTCCAGGAACGAATCGAGCCACCCGTATCGGAACCGGTGCGGGTGGACGGGATCCACTCCGGCGTCCCTGCACTTCCTGATCAGGGTTTGGCGAATCGTGTTGTACGCCATCCGTCCACGTGTTCCCAGGAAGAACGCGTCCTGTTCCGCCAGCGGGTGCGACATCCGCGACCGCGCGTACTTCCGCAGGGAGACCAGCGTGGCGTCACCGAAGGGAACGGTTCTTGGACCGGTCTTCCCGGACACCAGAACCGTCCCGTGTTCCCAGTTCAGGTCTGAGGTGTCGATCCCTCGGAGTTCGCCCACGCGGATGCCGGTGTCGTACAACAGGCGCAACCACGCTTCATCGCGTCTTGCGTGGAACAGCGACCGCGTCGGCGCTGCGATCAACCGCCGCACCGTCTCGGGGGAGACCCCTTCGACCACGGGGATGTCCGCCGCCGGTCGCGGAACCTCGGAGACAGGGTTCCTTGTGAGCCAGTTCTCATCCTGCTTCATGACGTAGCCGAAGAAGGCGCGCGCATCGATGTACAGCTTCAACACCGAGGACTCCGCGATGCCGGACGCCGCTTCGTCGTACAACCACCGCTGGATCCTGCGAGGGGTGAACTCCGAGGGATCCGCGAGCGCCTCGGGGTGGTGGTCCCGGCACCAGGTGCCCAGCTTCCGCAGAGTGTGCCCGTAGTTCAGCAGTGTCCTCGGTGACCGCTTCGCCAGCTTCAACCCCACCAGATAGTCGTGGGTAAGTTCCTCGAAAACTGTTCCTGCGTCCATGTCAAACCTCTGTTTACCAGGAGCTTTCGCCACACCCCAGTGAGTCCGGGAGCGGTCGGCCGCCGGGCCGCCGTGTGCTCGCCCTTTGTTACCGATGGGTATTACCGACTGGTAGGTTCTCCCTGTCGCGACGACCGCGAGCCGGCCGGGAGAGGAAGCAGGGGGAGAGCAGTGCACGAGGGCGTCCTGTCCAGGCTCAGACCGGTCCCCGACAGCCGGTTCCGGCTCTTCCTCCTCCACCACGCCGGCGGATCGCCCCTCGGCTACCGCCCCTGGGTGCGCCGCTTCCCCGACGACTGGGACGTGTGCCTGGTGGAGGCGCCCGGACGCGCACACAGCGCCGACGCGGAGCCCTTCCGGGACGCCGGGGAACTGGCGGAGTACCTCAACGGGCGCGTGGGCCACGAGCTGGACCGCCCCTTCGGGCTCTTCGGGCACAGCATGGGCGGGCTCGTCGCCTACGAGATGGCGTCGCGGCTGGCCGTCGGGGACCGCAGGCCCTCCTGGCTGGGGGTGTCGGCGTGGAGTCCCGCACCCGGCCCCGAACGCGACCGTCCCCGGCACCTCCTGCCCTCCGACCGCCTGCGCGACGGCATCGCCGCCATGGGCGGGACCCCCGCCGCGGTCCTGGCCGACCCCGACCTGTGGCGGCTCGTGGAGCCCCTCGTCCGCGCTGACCTCGAACTGGTCGACACCTGGCGGCCGGAGCCCGGCGCGGAGAGGCTGCGCGTGCCCCTGTCGGTCTTCGGCGGCGAGGACGACCCCGGCATGCCGCCCCGCCGGCTCGACGCCTGGTCCGACCACGTCGACGGCCCGGTCGAACGGCACTCCCTGCCCGGCGGGCACTTCTACTTCGTCGGGAGCATCGACGACGTGACCGGGCGGATCACCAGGGACGTCCGCGCGGCCCTCGCCGCGGGCGTGTAGTCCCCGGCCGCCGCCCGGCCCCGCCGCCCCGCCTCAGCCCCCGACGGCGATGACGTAGCCGGGCCCGTCGGCGCCGAGCACCACCCCTCCGGCCCCGTCCGTCCCCAGCCGGACGCCCCCGCCCGAGGCGGCGGCCTCCGGCCGGGCGGCGTCCAGGTCGGCGGGCGCCGCCGCCACCGGCGTGTGCGGGCCGTCGGCCAGGTGCACGAGCACCACCTGCCCGGCGAGCGTCCTGACGAACGTCATGTGGTGCGGCCCCGCGTCCAGCCAGCGCAGGCCGCCGGTCCTCAGGGCGGGCAGCTCCCGCCGCAGCGCCAGCAGCCGGGTGTACGCGTCCAGGATGCCCCGGTCCCACGCGCCGGGCCGGTGCCAGGGCATGGGCCTGCGGGCGTTCTCCCCGTCGTGCCCCTCCAGGCCGATCTCGTCGCCGGCGAAGAGGAACGGGGCGCCGGGCAGCGTCACCTGGGCCGCCACCCCGACCTCGTGCCGCAGCGGGTCGCCGCCCACCACCGTCCGGAACCGCGCGGAGTCGTGGGTGCTCAGCGCGTTGACGCTGTGCGTCAGCACCCGCCACGGCAGCCCCGCGTTCGCCGCGCGCATCGCCCGTACCGCGTCCTCGGCGCCGTTCCGGGGCAGCGGTGCCCGGGTGGTCAGGTACTTCACCTCCTCCGGCGCGGTGTTCAGCCAGCTCCACACCGGGCGGGTGAACCCCGCGTAGTTCATGACCCCGTGCCACCCGTCGTGGTGGGTGTCCGGCCCGGCGTCGTGGAAGTGCTCGGCCAGCAGCCACGACCCGTCGCCGCCGCGTGCGGCGTCCACCTCGCGCATCCGCGCGGCGATCTCCCCGGACACCTCCCGGTTCAGGTCCTGGGCGCCGTGGCGCCCGGTCATGTTGGCCACGTCGATCCGCCAGCCGTCCACCGGGTCCTTCCCGGTCAGCCACCGCACCAGGACCGAGTCGTCGGCGCCGTAGACCCTGCGGCGCAGCTCCACCGAGGCGTAGTCCAGTTTCGGCAGCGTGCGCACCCCGAGCCAGCCCACGTAGTCGTCGGGGTGCTCGGTGAAGTAGTAGAACCCCGCCTCGACCGAGTCCGGGTCGGCCCGGGCCGTCCGGAACCACTCGTGGGCGTCCCCGGTGTGGTTCGTGGTCAGGTCGCCCATCACCCGCATGCCGCGCTCGTGGGCGGCCCGCACCAGCTCGCGCAGCGCCCGGTCGCCCCCCAGCAGCGGATCCACCTCGGAGAACGTGGAGGCGTTGTAGCGGTGCGTGGACCGCGCGGGGAACACGGGGGTGAGGTAGACGACCTCCACACCCAGCCGCGCCAGGTGGTCCAGGCGGCGGCGCACCCCGTCGAGGGTCCCGCCGAAGTACTCCAGGGACGCCGTCCGGCCGAGGCCCTCGGGCTCGTCGTCCCAGGAGCGCGGCAGCGCCCAGTCCGGGTGCTCGGCAGGGGGGTCGGTGGAGTCGTCGTCCCGGGCGAACCGGTCCGGGAAGACCTGGTAGACGCTCGTGCCGGGAACCCACGCGGGGGGCGGCGGCCCGGCGAGCAGCCGGAAGTCCCCCGCGTCGGTGACCTCGTGGCCGTGGGCCCCCTCCTGGTTGAGCCACGTGTACCGGGCTCCCCGGACGACGGCGAACCGGTACCCGGTCACCACCGGGCGCAGGGCGACCGACGCCTCGAACCAGGCGGTGCCGCCGACCGTCCCGGCCTCCTCGGCCCGGACGAGGACGCCCTCGCCGTCCTCCACGACGCGGACGTACACCGCGTCCGCGCCCCCGGGGACGCGCACGCGCAGGACCGCCTGCCCGTCCTCGACGCGGACGTGGTCGGGGGACCCGTCGTGGTGGGGGTCTCCGGCGAACTTCATGGGGCTGCTCCGGTGCGCTCGTGTGCTGGGGCGCCCGCCCCCCGGGGGGCGCACGCGACCGGACCCCGCCACACGGGCGGGGC
>NZ_JBSHDN010000075.1:0-29957 GCF_053616335.1 Nocardiopsis sp. NPDC055824 | reverse complement strand
CCCCTACGACGCACCGGACACCGTGAAGACCGTCAACACGGCGCTGGTGGACGGCGACGGAGACGCACCGGCCCCGCAAGAACAGTCCGGGGAGTCGTCGACGCCGGGCCGGACAGCGACGGACAACGACGGCCCCGCCGCGTCCGGGTCCGGGTCCGGGACGATCCGCCGACTGCCGACCGGTGCCGAAGCCGACCGCTACGGCGACCTCCTGCACGACCCCGGCTACAACCCCAACGCCTTCGACGTGCTCCCCACCGCGACCCAGGACACGGTCTCCGCCTACACCCGCTCCCCCTGGCTGAACCGCTTCGCGCGGCTGAGTCCGTTGAACGAGGCGACGGTGCAGGCCGAACTGGACCGCATCCGGAACGAGAGCCGGGCCCACCCCGGATGGCAGGTCTACGAGATCGGCGGCGGCCGGTGGCCCGGCCTGGCACGGCTGGAGGAAGCCGCGGAGCGGGGCGGACTGAGCCCCGAGCAGGAGCGGATCGTGCAAGGCGTCCTCGGCAACCGGTACCCGGAGGCGGCGCTGGAGAACCTCCGCGAGCGCTCCGGACGCGCAGGCGAGATCGCCGATTCCCTCGCCCTGCGCGGTGAACCGGCGCACTTCCCCGACTCCTCGGAAGTCCTGGCGTTGCTCCGGCGCCTGGACCGCGCCACCGGCCGACCCTTCCCCGAGGGTTTCGAGGCCGTGCACGGCATGTACCACCACCGGCACCTGTTGGGCGAGGGCAGCACCGATCCCCGCACCCTCGCGGGGACCACCCACGTGGAACAGGGGTACCTCTCGATCTCCCTCGGTACCGCTCCGTCCGCGGCGGGCGGCTCCCCCATCGACCTGATGCGGCTGACCGTGCCGGAAGGCTCCCGGGGGCTGTGGGTCGGCGACCGGAGCGAACACCCCGGTGAGCGCGAGGTGATCCTCGCCCGGGGGACCCGCTACCGGATCACCGCGGTCGAGCCCTGGGGGCGCGGTTACCTCTTCCACGCCGAGATCCTGCCCCCCGCGCACGACGACGGGGCCGCCACGGCCCCGGCCTGGACGGGCGAGGTGCTGGACCGCATCGACCGGGCCCTGGACGCGGAGGACACGGCAGCGGCCCTGGCCGGGATACGCGGGGCGGCGGAACGCTTCACCGCGGACCTGGTCTCCGCTCTGCGGGATGCCGACGGCCCCGGCCGGACCCCGGCGATCGGCCGCCTCGAACAGTTGCGGGACGCGGCCGAGCGGCTGGGGGACCTGGCCTCGGAAATCTCCGACACCGACCCGGAGGCGGTCGCGGCCACGGTCGCCCTGGCCGCGGACCTCGCCGCCGCCGCGGAGAGCGTCGCCGCGCGCGGTGCCGCCGACGCGGCCGCGGCCCGGGACGCGATCCCCGAGCCGTCCGAGGTGGACCCCGAGAACCCGGACCGGATCACCGACGCCGCACGGGAGCGCGACACGGCCCTCACACGGGTCTCGGAAGCCGACACCGCGCGCGACGACGCCGAACGTGCCTCCCACATCGCCTACGAGGCCGCCGACATCGCCGCCCGCACCGCACGGACCACCGGACACGGTGCCGAGGCCCGGGTCGAGGAGGCGCGCGCGGCCGCCGAGACGGCGGACACCCGGCGCCGCGCCGCGATCACGGCCGCGGAGGACGCGGCCGACCGGCACGAGAGCCTCACCCGCACCGTCAACGTGGCCGCGAGCATCGCCGTCGGTATCGCCCTCGGCGACGTGACCGCCTCCCTCGGCGACGCCGCCGCGACGGCGGCCGCCCTCGCCCGGGCGCGGTCCATCGCCGACCTGACCCCCCCGGGCTCCACGGCGCGCATGAGACTGAACATGCGCATGGACGCGATGGGGCTCTCCGCCCCGGTCGGCTCCGGCGACCCCGTCGTCCTCGCCGTGACCGACATCGCCGGAGAGGTACGGGACCCGGACGGGGACGGCACCGGGATGAGCGACGCCGAACTCGACTCCCTCGCCCGTGGACTGGGACTGACCGACCCCGACGACGCGAAGCCGGACCTGGCGGAGGCCCCCGGCCCCGCGACCGGCACACCCCCGAGCGACCGGACGGAGCGAGGGCCGGAGGCGCACCCCGCGGCGGGCTCGCCCCTGGACACGTTCCACAGCGCCCTCAACACGCAGACCCCGCCCGTCCGGAGCGGACCGGTGACCGGGGAGGAGTCCTCCGGCCCCGGGGCCGAACCGTCCCCGCGACCGGTTCCGGCCCCGTCGGCGCCCGAGTCGAACACGGACGACGGGACCACCGAGGCCGCCCCTGCCGAGACCGGCGTTTCGCGGGGACAGGCGACACCGCCGGACCCGCTGACCACCGGGACCGGGAAGACGACGGAGGAGGCGGTGCGCCCGCCCGCGCCGCCCGAGGCCGAGACGCGCGTGCCCACAGAGGAGGCGCGGACACGGACCGAGGACGGGGGTCACGAGGAGGGCGCGCCTCCCCCGCCTCCCGCACCCGCTCCGACCGAGAACGACGGCGCCGAACCGGAGCCGTCAGCGCAGCCCGTCGACATCGACGTCACCACGAACACCGAGGACACGGAACAGCCTCCCCCGTCCCAGCAGCACGAGCACGACACCACCGCAGGGCCCGCCGAGACGGTGGACACCACGGGCAAGGTGGAGACCGCAGACCCCGTGGACACGACGGACACCACGGGCACGGAGCAGCCGCTCCCGCCCCAGCAGGAGAACACCGACCTCACCACGGACACCAGGAACACCACGCCCCCCGCGAACACGGAACAGCCTCCTCCGCCCCCGCCACCGCAGGAGAACACCGACACCACCGCAGACCCCGTGCACACGGCGGACCCCGTGGACACGACGGACACCACGGGCACGGAGCAACCGCTCCCGCCCCAGCAGGAGAACACCGACCTCACCACGGACACCAGGAACACCACGCCCCCCGCGAACACGGAACAGCCTCCTCCGCCCCCGCCACCGCAGGAGAACACCGACACCACCGTCGGCACGGACACGGAGCGCCCGCAGCCCGACACCGGCGACACCCGGCCACGGGAGGAGCCAGCGCCCCGGAACTACCCGGGTTCCGTGCGGCCGGACCGGACGGGCGTCCCCTACGACCTCGGCTACCTGTTGACATCCAACCTGGTCAACTCCAGCATGGTCCACGCCGAGCACCTGCGTTCGTTCGTGGACGACACCCTCGCCAACGACGCCGGACACGTCGACGCCACCGTGCGCGACGCGGTCAGGGAGCAGGTCGACGCCCAGGCGCGCAAGCAGACGGGCGTGTTCTTCGGACCGGAGGGGTTCTCCACGACGGTCACCGGAGCGGACGGCTCCACCTGGCGGGCGGATCTGCGACTGCGCTCCTCCCGCGGGGATTTCCACCACGCACCCACCCAGCCGGAACAGGGCACGGCCTCCACCGAGCTGAAGCTGGTGGACGAGGCAGGGGAGGCCAACCCTGCCGAGGGCAGCGGCAACCACGGCGGCACCAAGTTCGTCGGAGTGGGGTTCCAGGTCACCCCCCTGCTCCTCGGCACGGTGGGCGGCGCCGACATCGGCCCCCGCTTCACCTTCAGCTTCTCGGGGGGAACACGCCAACGGCAGACCGTGGACACGGCGGTCAGCGTCCACGACAGCTACACCAGCTACGAGATCAAGGGCAAGCCCGAGGTCTACGCCTCCGACCTGACCATGTCCTTCGATCTGACCCCCGTCCACGTCCCGAGGCAGGCAGCGGCCGGCGGCACCACCCAGGCGAACAGCGGCACTCCGCCGGGCAGCACCGACCCGAACAACGGCACCGGCTCCGACGACGACACCGCTCCAGCCGACGACACCCCGCCGGACCAGGCCGTGAACGCCCTGGCCGAGTCCTCCGACGGGGTGCTCCTGATCCTTCCGGGCGAGGTCGTGGCCAACACCGGCCCGGAGACGATCCACCTGCGGGACCCCTTCGCGACCGAGGACCACCAGCGCGGCCGGAACGACGACCACAGGCCCGTGGGACCGCACGCGGACAAGGGGCACCCCGTGTCGGTCGGCGACATCCGGTTGAGCGACGGGTCCTCCGACAAGTCCTTCCCCGACTGGATCGCCGACCACCTGTGGTCCCCGGAGCGGGACCGCGGGTGGTGGAAGTCCGCGGTCGACAAGGTGACGCCCGGGTTCGTCGACAGGCGCAGGCAGCAGAAGCTGGACGCCTTCCGCGACCAGGTCGGGGAGTCCTTCTCCAAGAAGTCCATCCGCAACAACCTGTCGGAGATGACCTCGGCGCCCGCGGTCTTCACCGTCACCGACCCCTCGGGCAGGCCCCGGCTGGTGAGCGTCCAGTCCGTGCCCACCGCCTACGACGCCAAGTCCCACACCATCCAGCCCGCGAAGTACATCAAGGGCAACAAGGCCGAGAACGAGAGCGGCAGCTCACTCCGGCACAGCGACTTCCTCGGCGGGACCCTGGGCGCGGGCGTCAGCGTGGACGCGGGAGCCGTGGGCGGCACCCACAGGGCCCGCGTCGACGCGCTGGCGGTGGAGGGGGGCGTGCGGGGACGGTCGACCGCGGAGAGCTCGCAGGTGTCGTCGGGATCGGTCAACCGCATGAACTACGGCAAGACCGAGTCGTCCGCCTACGACGTGCAGCGCAACTACTACGTGCACTTCGACGGCGAACCCGACGTGTACCGCTTCCAGGGCGACACCGTCGAGATCCTCACCGTCCAGGAGGCCCGCATCCTGAACGGGGACGAGCCCCCGGACAAGGTGCCCGCTCCTCCCGAGCCCGTCCGGACCGAGGGGGGCAACACGCAGCCCGGGACGGTGAACACCCCCGGGACCGTTCCCGACGCCACCGGCGACCAGCGGTCCGGGGACGACGGGAACCGGAGTGCGCCGGGCGGCGAACGGAACGGGGACACCGGGAACGAGGGCCGGGATCAGCAACGGGAGCGCGGGCCGGAGCAGGAACGACCGCCCGGCGAGCGGCCTTCCGGAGAGCGCCCGTCCGGAGACGAACAGCCCGGAAACCCGCGGCCCCCTCGTCCGAACCTGGCCGAGGAGCACCCGGTCACCTTCCACGGGGCCGTGCCCCGCGACTTCACCTGGCCCGACGGCAGCCAGTACCGCGACGTCGACGGGCAGCAGCGCAGCATCTACCAGCAGATCGCGCACGAGGTGCTGACCGGGCTGGCCGACAAGCTGCCCGGCCTGGTCCTGCCCGACATGGCGCGCGACCCGAAGAACTTCGCCCGGCGGCCCGGCCACGAGAACAGTGGCCCGTTCACCGGTTCCACGCGCGAGCACCGTCCCTTCCGGCGCGACCACGAGACCGCCGTCTTCAACACCCACAGGGTCATGGACGCGATCTCCGCGTCCGATTTCAAGGGCGGCACGGACGGCCTGACACTGCACGGCCGGCCCATCCACCTGATCGACACGGGAAGGTTCAACCCCGGCGCGCTCTTCGAGTCGGGCCAGAAAGTGATGCGCTCCCCGTTCGTCGCGGTACGCATCAGCGCGGACTTCTCCTCGCTCAGACACGCCGGAGAGACCACGAGGGGCACCGGGGGCGAGTACGCGGGCGGGACCGAGATCACCACCGCGGAGGGCTCTCAGAAGCGCAAGACGCTCCGGTTCTCCTCCGGCGGCTACATCCGCCGGATCGACGCCGTCGACGCGGCCGGCAACCCGAGCGACGGCGGCGTGTTCTCGGTCGCCCTCCAGATGAGCGACACCAAGGGGAAGAGCCGGGGCCTGGGCATGAAGTCCCAGAGCGAGAGGACCATCCAGTACGCGGAGGACTCCAGTGTCTGGAACTCCGGGGTCCGGTTCAGGGCGAGGCTCTACGAGGACGACGACCTCGGCATGGTCCTGGGCGGCGACACTCCGCTGTCCGACCGCGGAAAGGACCTGCTCAGCCGCCCGATCGAGGCGCTGGCCACGATGGACACGGCCAAGGCGGTGCCGGGCGGGGAACGCGGCGGCCGGGACGACGCCGCCCCCGCCCCGCGGGTCACCCGGATCCGACCGCTGCCGGTCGATCAGGTCAGGGAGATGATCGACGGTCCCACCAGGCCGACGCCGGACAGGGTCCGCAAGACGCGCGACGTGACCGGCGGTGTCAAGAGGTTGTTCGGCGGCGGGCAGAGCCGACGGCCCCCGGTCGAACAGGCGCCCGCCCCGGCGCCGGAGAACTCCACCGGGCAGCAGAACACCGGTTCCCGGACCGGCGGCGACCAGCGAACAGCAGCCCCCGACACCGACACCAACCGGCCGAACACCACGACCGACGAGGACACCGCCGGCCGACAGAACACCGACTCCCGGACCGGCGACGTCCGGAGACCGCCGGCCACGGAAACCACGGGCGGCGCCGACGACACCCGCACGAACGACGACAGCACCACCGGGCAGCAGAACACCGAAACCACCCGGGCGCCCGACACCGAGACCGCGCAGGACACCACCGGGCGGCAGAACCCTGCGGAGAACACCCCCGACACCCGCCCCGTCGAACAGCGCCGGGCCGAGAAGCTCCGCAGCACTCCCGCCACCGTCGAGAACGTCAACACCCGGTTCACCACCGGTGACGGCAACCGGGTGAGCAGCCTGCTCGAAGCCGCCTACGAGAGCTTCTCCTCCACCGCGCCCTGGGAGAGGGACGCAGACGGCCCGCGCCCCTCCAGGGGGCTCGGCAACGAGCGCAAGCTGCGGCACTTCCTGAGACGGGGCGAGGGAAGCAGACAGTTCTACGAGAACGCGCTCTCCCCGGAGAACCTCACGGACAACCCGGCGGCGCGCTCCTCCACCGGCGCACGCACCCGCACGGAGTCGAGCGGGGGCGCGCTCTCCCCGATGCACCTCCGCGCGACGTCGTCCACCCGGCTCGACATCGACTCGGTCGACCGCTTCGAGCAGTCCGACGGCGCGGTCGTCTTCAAGAGCAAGAACACCCTGGAGGTGTTCTCCAGGGACGGGAGGAGGACCGACCTGACCGTCCTGGCCACGGGCGGAGGCCGGGTCAACCCCAACCCCGTACAGCCGGCCGAGCAGTCCGCGGGCGGGACCGCGCCCGCGCCCAACTCCGCGGGCGCCCCCCTGATCCAGCTCGGCCCCTCCGCGGGCAAGAGCCTGTTCGACCGCTACACCCTCACCAAGCCCACGTCGCGGTTCAACGAGTCGGTCGAGTTCCACCCCAAGATCCCGATGTCGTACTCCTACTCCGCCTCGGGGCGCGTCACGCAGGCGCTGGAGTTCGTCAAGAACTGGAGCATCGGACCGACCTTCTCCCGCGACGCGCGCTACCGGGGATGGCAGGCCGACTCCGACAACCTGGAATCCGGACTGATCCACATCCGCGACGCCCACGCGTCGGGCATGGTCGAGGACCGGGTCCTGGAGGTCGACGGCGAGCTGGTCCGCGTCCCCCAGCCCGAACCGGAGCCGCCCGGGTCCGTGAAACCGCGCCCGGGTTTCGAGGACTCCGGCACGATGCTCGATCCGGTCGACCCCGACGAGGCCGTCCAGAGCCTCGTCGACGACCTTGCCTCACAGGGCTGGCAGCTGACCAAGGGCAGCCGGGAGATCATCCTGAAGGCCCTCAAGTCCCACACCGGACTCAACCCCAACACCGGCGTACCGGTGACGGTGAAGATCAGCCCCATCGACCACTCGATCGGGAACCTCAACGCCCCGACGAGCACGCCGCTGTCCCTGGACGCCACCGTGAGACTGCGGCTCGACAGGGACGACGCGAAGGTCGAGTACCTGGGCGGCAAGACGGAGTACCGACAGCGTCAGGGTTCGGAGGAAGGGGACAGGCTTCAGCAGGGCAGCGAGAGCTCCGCGTTCCACGGGGCCCACGGCTCGCTCCTGACACCGCTGCCCCAGTCGGGGGGCGACCAGCCCGGGGGCACCGCCCCGGCGAGCCGCCCCTACCTGATGGGCTTGCAGGGCGACGGCACCACGACGAACGCGCGCGGCGACGGCGGGATCGTCCGGGACACGGACAAGCGCTCCACCCAGCTGACCATGGAGACGCCCTACGCGCGGGTGTCGTCCGACACGCGGCTGACACTCGACCTGCACATCTCCGAGAAGCAGGGCAGGGCCAACTCCCTCCTGGGGGAAACCCCGGGCTCGCGCAGGCGCGACTTCACCGGTACGGGGAACTCGGGCCGGACTCAGGAGCTGTACCCGGCCTTCGCCCTCGACCTACGCAACGAAGCGAGCACGACCGGGGGGAACGGCACACCCCGGACGTCCACCGACGGCAACACCACCACCCGGGGAAACACCACCACCCGCACGACCACCGACGGCAACACCGCCACCCCCGCAGGGAACAACGGACAGCCCGGCGGACAGCAGACGGGGAACCGGACCGCTCCGGAGAACCCCTCCAACGACAACTACGCCTCACTGACCGACATGGCGCGCTCCTTGACGCCCGCCGGGGGCCCGGGGTCGCGAGACGCCTTCAACGACGCCCTGACCCTGCTCGCGTCCGTCGAGAACAAGGGCAAGGACATCCTCGACCTCGGCCGGATCGTCCTGGCGAAGTCGTGGGGCTGGAACCCGCCCGCGGACGCGGTCAGCGACGGGCGCTACACCCCGGAGGCCGTCGGGAAGGCGGCCGACTACGTGGCGGACAAGCTCAAGCTGAACTCCCGCAACAACGCCATCGACCAGACGCTCACCGAACTCGGCATCAAGGCCTCCTTCGCCGAGGCCGGCTCGGAGACGGGCGCCGAACTGCCCGAGCTGGGCCCGACCACGTGGATGATGCGCGCCGTCTCCCACCCGGAGACAGCGCGCATCAAGGACTACAACCCGAGCATGCGCCTGACCGACTCCTCGGAGACGGGCAGGACCTTCTCCCCGTTCCACAACGAGTCGTCCACGACGACCATGGGTTTCGAGGCGCGCCCCTCGGGACGCACCGGAACGGGGCCTCCGACGACGGCCACCCACTACGGCTCGGCCAACAACACGGGATCGTCCACGTCCGGAGGCGACACCGCACGGGGGAGCAAGCCGAAGGAGCCTCCCCACTCCGACCGCGTCCGTACCGGACCCGGCTACCTGGTCGAGATGGACACCGACGTGTTCATCGGGGCCAGGACCGAGCTGAGCGGCCCCTGGTACAAGCGCTCGGCACGCTACGTCGGGGACAAGGCCGCGTCCGCGGGCAGGGCGGTGCGCGGCGCTTTCGGCGGCCGGAGCACCCCCTCGTCCGTCCCGACCCGCCCGGCCCGGTGGCAGCAGGGCGGGACCACCGTGAAGACGACCCGGTGGATCTCCCACGGCGACGCGGTGAGGACGGGCATCATCACGCCCGACCACGCCAACCGGATCGCCCCCCTGACCGAGCGTTTCGCTGCGATCCAGCAGTCGCTCGCAGACGCGGAGAAGGCCTATCTCAACGCGCGCTGGCCTCTGGACAAAGCGGCCTCCGACCGCATCGCCTCACCCGACGACCCGCAGGTCCAGGCGCGTTACAGGAACCTGGAGACCACCTACGAGGACCGGCGGGAGGACTTCGACGAGGCGGTACGCAACTGGGTGACGGCACTCCGGGAACTGCGCGACGGCCTGGGCGACCTCTCGTCCCTGCCCCGGCCGCGCACCGCGACCGCGCCGGCCCTCGACACCATCCAGGAGGAGCCGTCGTCTCCTCCTGCTCCGGCACCGCAGCAGAACGCCCTTGACCCCGCCGCCGACCCCGAGGCCGTCGAGCTGCCCGAGCGGCAGCCCGGGCAGGAGGGCCGGCAGCCCGAGCAGGACACCGAACAGCGGGACACCGACCCGAACCTCCTGGACACCCTCGGCTCGGCCCTCAACATCCGGCCGCGGGAGGCCGGGGAGGAGGAAGCGCCTCCCCAGCCCCCGCAGAGGAACACCCCGGACCCCGCGACCACCGAGCTGCCCGAGCGCGACAACCGGCCGCAGGAAGACGTGCCGAGGCAAGCACCTGAGCCGAGCGCGGCCGAGGTGCTCGAACGGGCGCGGCAGAAACTGGCACGGGACACAGTGATGGGCAGGGCCCTCCAAGGCCAGGACGGTTCCTCCCGCAACGAGACCGCTCCCGCCGACAACCGCCCGGAACGCCACTCACGCAACCAGTCGAAGGGGCCCCTCAGCCACACGGACCAGCGTTCGGGCCCTTCCTCCGAAACGCACGCCCGGCCCGAGTCCGCGACGGTCCGGAGACCGAGGATGTGGGCGACGCCGACGGGGGAGGACGGGAACGGGCCGTCCCGGCACGAGGCGGCCCTGCCCGGCGACCAGGCCGAGACCCGTCGCGGCCCCGCCCCGGAGCGCGCCGACAGCCCCGCCGACAGATACACGGCGAACGACGAGGAGAACCTGTACGACGTCAGTGACGACGAGGAGGAGGCACCACGCCCCCGCTGGCTCGACAGGCACTACCCGGAGGCGGCCTCGCTCAGCGGGGAAGAACGCAGAGAGCTGATGCGATCGCTCATGGAACGGTCCCTGGCGGTGGGCCCGGCCGTTCCCGAAGGGTTCCGGTACGACCCGGACCTGGGCGGTCCCGACGACATCGCCTGGATCGAAGCCCGGGGAGCGCAGCGTTTCCCCCCGGAGTCCGACACCACCGCCCTGCTCGGTCCCTCCACGGCCCCGAGCGCACCGCAGCAGCAGGACCGGCCTGCGGAGGATCGGGACCAGCGGCCGCAGCCGACACCGTCCGAGGAGGAGATGGCCGCGGCGGCCCTGGACGCGGTGCTCACCTTCGACGGGCAGCGCCTCCCCCTCCACACGGGGACCGGACCCGACCACGGCACAGACCTCCCTGCGGACCAGGACACCCTCTCGGAGGCGTCCACGCCGGACTCGGACACACTCAGGGACATGCGGCTGCGGCTGGAGCGGCTGCGCTCGTCGAGCCCGGCCCCTTCCGAGGGCGACCGGCCGTCCCCGGCCGACACCGGCCCGACGGGGGACCACGGCCGGCAGAGCTCTCCCGAGCGGACCGGCCGCGCTTCCGAGGAGCAGCCCGCTCCCCGCCGACCGCAGACCCCTGACCTGCCCGCCCCCTCCACGGACCCGGACCGGAGCGAGTGGGACAACCGGCTCCGGGCCATGCAGGACTGGAGGGCCAACTGGCAGCACAGGGCGCGCACACCGGAGGAGGAGGACCGCCTGCGGCAGGAGTGGAGGGCCCGGTGGTCGCTGCCGACCACGACCAGACCGGGCGGGAGCGGACCCTCCCAGCACGGCACCGACCCGTTCGGCGGCCGTGCGGCGCAGGGTTCCCCCGACCGGGCACAGACCCCCAGCGCTCCTGAGAGCCGGCCCGTCCCCCCGACGGAGACCGCACGGGAGGAACCGCGCTCCCCCGCCCCGACCGGGACGGAACCGGCCCCCGACAACCCACCGCGGAGCCGAACGAGCACGCAACCGTCCCGACCGGCCCCCGAGGAAACCTCCGGTCCCCCGTCCCGACCGACCCCTGAGGAAACCCCCGCCACCCGACCCCTCACCCAGGACCGGGGCGACGAGGGTTCCTCCACCCTGCCCCAGGACCGCGCGGACGCCTCCCAGCAGGAGGGGACCGCGCCCCCGGCCGAACAGGCGCCCCTGATCTCCGGCCCGGCGGCCGACCTGTTCGCGTTCTTCGCCCAGGAGCTGAACGGCACCGTGGACAAGGGGGACGGCAACTCCGCGCAGGACACCACGCGCACACCCTCCGGCGAGGAGACGACCGCGGAGCCCGCCCCTGTCATCGACGACGACCGGACCCAGGATGCCTCGTCCCCCGAGACGGCGCCCGATGTGGCCGGGACCAACCCGTCCCGGAAGCGGTCCGAGGGCGAGGACCAGGACACGCCCGAGAACGAGGACGGCGACGAGGAGAACAGCGAGGACGACGCCGAGGACGCCCCCGGGAGCGACCGGAAGAAGGACAACGACGAGGACGGCGCCGGAGGCGGCACCGGCTCCAGCGGTCACAGGTCCGGAGGCGACGGCGGCAACGGCGGCAACGGCGGCAACAGCGCTGACCGATCCGGCAGCGGTGACGGTGACCGGCCCAGCGACCGTTCCGCAGGCGATGACGGCTCCGAGGGCAACAGCGGAGCCCCAGCCCCCCAGGGGGACGGCAGCCACTCCTCCGCGCAGCCGCGATCCGACTCCGCGACCGCTCCCCCGGGGGACGCCCCCGCCGGCACCGGGCAGAACCCGTCGAGCGACGCGCCCGCCGGAGCCGAGGAGCCCGGCCAGGACGGCACCCAGGAGAACCAGGGAAGCGACGACCGACCGGCCGTCGAGGCCCTCGGGCTGGAGGACAGGCCCGACGGAGACCCCCGGTTCCCGAGCGACCTCTCGAACGGAAGGGTTATCGGCACCATTCCGGAGAACCGCACAGGAAGGGACGACAACGACCGGATCATCACGGTCGACGGGAAACCGCTACAGGACTTCCAGAGCGACCTACTCGTCAGGCGCGCCGAGGAGGTCAAGAAGATCCTCAGGGGAAAGACCCCCGTGAGGGTGGACACGGGGACCTTCCACAACACCAAGGCGAACCGCCCCTCGGGCCCGGACGCGGGCCCCTTCACCGAAGCCGCCATCAGTTTCGGGGACCCGGGAGGAAGGAACGGCGCGGTGAACGCGATCGTCGTGGACCGCGTCAGCGGGAAAGTGGCGGAAGGGCACAACGGAAGGACCACGTACTCCGTCATCCCCGAGGACGAACTGCACCCCAAGCTGAAAGAGCGCTTCGACGCCATGTACAGCGACGGGGGCTACCAGGTGTACGGTGCCGACGGAAATCCCGTGACGAGGGCGGACGGCAGCCCGGAGACCACCCCCTACCCGTTCAACGACATACCCGCCCGGCACGCGGAGATCAAGGCGCTCAACGCACTCCTCTGGGAACGCGACGGCGCGGAGATCAGTGATTTCCAGCTCGACGCCTGGTTCACCCTCAAGAACGACGGTTCGCTCTGAGCGTGCTGCACCCACATCACCATGGGATCGCCCGCGCACCGGGCCGGAAAGAATTCGCCCCCGAGCCACCCAGAGTTCTCCGAGGTAGACGAAAACGGACGCCCCATTGCGCAGAATCGACGCAGAGGACCTCGACCTCCTGGAGGAGACCGGGGCCGTGCTCCGCGGTCGGGGCTTCACCGGTCGAGTGGTGGAGACCGAAGAGACCGGGGTGACGGCGCGCACCTTCGTCAACGGCGTCGCGAGCGGTCCCGACATCGCCTGGAACAGCGACGGCCGGGTCGTCTCCCTGGGCAACCTCGCCACCGGAGGCCTGCCCGTCGGCCCCTCCCACCACTGGGACGCCGAAGGCCGCCTCGTCTTCGAGTACGTCAACGACGTCTCCGGCAACCACCGCCTCTCCCTGCGGTGGGACACCGAAGGCCGCCTGGTCAGCGAGGAACGGCACAGGGCCCAGTTCGGCCGATTCGACCCCGCGACCGGCGAACAGCGCCCCGCCCCCTGGCTCTGAGAGCCGCTCCGCCCCGGCGGTGGGACAGCGCGACCGTCGCCCTTCCTCCGTGGAGCCGCCGCTCCCGAGAGAACGACGCGGACCGGCCACCGGACGCTCATGGAACGTACACACGAAACGGAGTACGCTACCGCAGTCGGTCCTCCTCCCGGGGCTCCGTCCGAACGGACGGCCGCCCCTCCCCCGCGGTCGCGGCCTCGTCACCGCCCGGGGGAGGACACCGGTCACGCCGGGTCCGGCGGGGCTCGCGGGGTCGGCCCCGTCCCGCGCGGAGGGTCCCGACGGAACGGTTCCGGAAGAGGCGCCCGGAAGGGCGGCCGCCCCGGGTCCGCCGCATCGCGGGGAGGCTAGCGTAGGGGCACGGGACCTTCCCCGGCGCCCTTCTCCCCCGCGTACGGCCTCCGCGCGGAAGACGCACCCCCTCGACCCGTACGGGTCCCCCACCGGGCGCGGAGCGCCCCGAGGACACCCCCTGACAGTCTGGAGCACACACCAGGTGACCGCACACACCGATCCGGGGACGGCCCGGCCCCGGCGCCGCCACACCGCCGCAGCGGCGCTGGCCCTGGGACTCCTCGCCGCCCTCCCCGCGGCTCCGGCGGCGGCCGAGGCCCCCCAGGACCCCGTCTCGCTCGCGCAGGTCCACCCCTTCAAGGCCGACAACCAGCCGTGCGCCGCCACCGGCGGGGACGTCGTGGAGCAGTCCCCCTGGACGCACCACTTCCTCGGCCTGTCGCGGGCCCACGACCTGAGCACCGGCGAGGGGGTGGGCGTGGCGCTGCTGGCCCCGGAGGTGGACGGCGGCGACCCCGCGCTGGCCGACGCCGTGGAGGGCGGGCAGTCCGCCGACTGCCTCGGGTTCGGCACGTCGCTGGCCGGGGTGGTCGCCGCCCGGTCCGTGGAGGGCAGCGGTCTGGTCGGGGTGGCCCCGGACACCGTGGTGACGGCCGTGGCCACAGGCAGTCCGGGGACCGGCCTGGCCTCCGCGCAGGAGATCGCCGACGGGATCGGGAGCGCGGTGGACTCGGGGGCCCGCGTGGTCCTGGTGGGCACGGGCACCTGGGAGACCTCCCCCGCGCTGGAGTCCGCGGTCGCCGCCGCGGAGGAGGCCGACGCCCTGGTCGTGGCCCCGGCCACGGTCCCCACGTCCCGGGGACCGCTGCCGGGGCGGCCCGCCCAGGAGGCGTCGGTACTGAGCGTGGCCGCGCACGACGTGGAGGGCCTCCCCGTGGCCCAGGGCCCGCTGGTCCTGCCCAGCGGAGACCTGGCCCGCGTGGACCTGATCGCGCCGGGCGACCGCGTGGTGGCGACCGGCCCGGGCGGCGGCCACGTGACCGCCGCCGGCGACGGCGTGGCCGCGGCGTTCGTGGCGGGGACCGCGGCCCTGCTCATGGCCCGTGAGCCGGACCTGAGCGCGGAGCAGGTGCGCGAGCGGCTGACCACCACGGCCTACGAGTCCCCCCGGGGGGACTCGGACCCTCTGTCGGGGCACGGCAGGATCGACCCGCTGGCGGCGATGGCCATCGCGCCGGGCGGCGTCCCCGCCGGGGTGGCGGGCGAGGGGTTCGTCCCCGATCCCTCCCCCTACGGTTCGGTGGACGCGCCGCCCACGGCGGCCGTGGTGTCCGTGACCCTCCTGCTCATCGTGCTGTGCGTCCTGGGCGGAGCGGTGTTCAAGCTCGGGCGCGCGCGCAAGTGGCGTCCCGCCGGCCCGGGCGAACCGGTGCCGATGCGCTCCGACGAACCGGTGCGCTGACGCGGCGGGGCCCGTGGGGCACACCTCCAGGCGTGCTCCACGGGCCCCGCCCGCGACCCGGTCGCGGGGCTCAGTCCTCGGCGCCCTCGGCGATGGCCAACTGGACCTCCACGGGGTCGCGGCGCGCGATCCACAGGGCGCGGCCGGGGGCCATCGTGCGCGCACGGATGTTGCCGAACAGCATGCCCTCCGAGGGCGGGGCGGACAGCATGATGCTGGGCGTGTTGGAGTCGATGAGCGTCCGGATGACCGGGTCGCCGGAGGCCCGGCTGAAACCGCCCGCGGCATGCACGAGAACCACGTGCAGGCCGATCTCCGCACCCTGGCTGAGCATCGGCAGGAGCGGGGTCAGGGGGTTGGGGCCGCTTCCGGAGACCATCTCGAAGTCGTCGATGAGGACGAACAGCTCGGGGCCGGTCCACCAGTCGCGCTTGCGGATGCGGTCGGGGGTGACGTCGGGCCCGGGCAGCCGCGCCTTCATGGCCTGCGCGGCGGCGGCCATCATCTCCTTGACGTTGTCGCCCGAGACCGCGTAGCCGAGCTGCATGTCCGTGGGCACGGCGTCGTAGAGCTGGCGGCGCTGGTCGGCGAGCACGACCCGGGCGGTGGTGGGGCCGTAGTGGCTGCGGATCGCGTTGGTGATGTGGCGCAGCAGCGTGGTCTTGCCCGTCTCGGTGTCGCCGACCACGAGCAGGTGCGGTGTGACGCCGAAGTCGTGCCAGAACGGCTGCATCCGGCGACTCTCCAGCCCCATGGGCACCTTGAGACCGCCCATCTGGGTGAGCTCGGAGGCGGGCAGCTCCCGGGCGTGCAGGATCGGGGGCAGGGTGCGCACCGCCGGGGCGGACGGCCCGTCCCAGGCCGCGCGCACGCGCTCGACGAGTTCGCCCATGCCCTCGGACAGCGTGACCGAGTCGGCGTCCCCGTCGGCGCGGGGCAGACCGGTGAGCAGGTGGTGCTTGGTGTCGGTGATACCGCGGCCGGGCACGCGGGGGACGGTCTGCGCGGCGCGCATGTGGACCATGGAGTCCACGGGGTCGCCCATGCGCAGCTCGAAGCGGGTGCCCATGAGGTCGCGGACGGCGGTGTGGAAGTCGGCCCAGCGGGGGGAGGCGACCACCACGTGCACGCCGTAGTTGAGGCCGCGCTGCACGAGCTGGACGATGGGGCCCACCAGATCCGCGTAGTCCTGGCGGATCGTGCCCCAGCCGTCGATGACGAAGAAGACGTCGCCGTGGGGCTGGTCGGCGAACTCCCCGGCGGAGCGGCGCCTGCGGTAGGTGCCCATGGAGTCGATGCCGTTCTCGGCGAAGAAGACCTCACGCTTGGTGAGGATCTCGTTCATCTCCATGATGGTGCGGGTGATGCGCCGCTCGTCGGTGCGCGTGACGACGCTGCCCACGTGCGGCAGGTCCTTGAGCGCGGTCAGCACGCCGCCGCCGCAGTCGATCCCGTAGAACTGGACCTGGGCGGGGGTGTTGCACACCGCCAGGGTGAGGATGAACGTGGCCAGCATGGTGCTCTTGCCGCTCTGGGGGCCGCCCGCGATGCCGACGTGTCCGCCGGCCCCGGACAGGTCCGCCACCAGGGGCAGGCGCCTGTGCTCGAAGGGGCGGTCGATGATCCCCAGCGGCACGCGCAGGACCGTCTCCTTCGTCCAGGCCAGGCCTCCTGCGGGCAGGCGGGTGCCGACCATGGCGAGCAGCTCGTCCACGAGCGGTGGCACCTCCAGCGGGGGCAGCCACACCTCTCGGGCCGCGGGGCCGAGGCCGTCCATCCGCTCCAGCGCGGTCGCGAGGAGGGACTCGCCGGTCTCCTCCTCCTGGACCTCGGGCTCCTCGGGTTCGGGAGCGGTCGCGTCCACGGGGGTGTCGGTGAAGAGCACCACCTCGCCGCCGACCGTGTTCCTGCGGGCGGCGCGGCGCTTGACGCGGTAGGGCCCGGAGACGTAGGCGGCCTTGAAGCGGGTGAGGGTCTCGGTGTCGGTCTTGAGGTAGCCGTTGCCGGGAGCCGAGGGGAGCTGGTGGGCGTCGGGGACGCCGAGCACCCCGCGACTCTCGATGGCGGAGAAGGTGCGCAGCGCGATCCGGTAGGACAGGTGGCCCTCCAGCTGGTGCATACGGCCCTCGTCCAGGCGCTGGGAGGCCAGCAGCAGGTGGACGCCGAGGCTGCGGCCCAGGCGGCCGATCATGACGAACAGGTCCATGAAGTCGCGGTGGGCGGCCAGCAGCTCGCTGAACTCGTCGACGACCACGAACAGCGTGGGCATCGGCTCCATGCCGGGGTTGGTCTCGCGGGCCCTCTCGTACTCCAGTGCGGAGCTGAAGTTGCCCGCGGAGCGCAGCTGCTCCTGCCGGCGGACCAGTTCGCCGTGCAGGGCGTCCTGCATGCGCTCGACCAGGATGGCCTCGTCGGCGAGGTTGGTGATGAGCGCGGAGGTGTGCTGGAGCTGGTCGAGGCCGATGAAGGTGGCGCCGCCCTTGAAGTCGACGAGCACGAAGTTGAGGGTCTCGGGGGAGTGGGTCAGGGCCAGGCCGAGCACCAGGGTGCGCAGCAGCTCGCTCTTGCCCGAGCCGGTGGCGCCGATGAGCATGCCGTGCGGGCCCATGCCGCCCAGCGCGGACTCCTTGAGGTCCAGCTCCAGCGGCGCGCCGTCGGAGTTCATGCCGATGGGCACGCGCAGCCGGTCCTTCTCGTGCAGCTCGCTCCACATGCGTTCGGTGTCGTGCCGGTGCAGGTCGGGGATGCCCAGGAGCGCGGTCAGCTCGAAGTCGGTCGTGAGGGGCTCGGTGACCTCGACGACCATGCCGATCCGGTAGGGCGAGAGCAGGCGGCCCAGGGAGGTGGCGCGGGACAGGCTCAGGGAGTCCGGCCGGCCCAGCACCTCCTCGACGTCGCGGCCGCTGTGGTCGCGGGAGAGCATCACCAGGCGCTCGGTCTCCACCCGCAGGGCCAGGGTGTAGGGGTCGTCCTCGGGGGGCATCGGGTCGGCGACGTCGACGACGACGGCGTTGCGGTAGCCGCCGCCCAGCATGCGCGACCCCGGGGGGATGCGCCCGCCGTCCACGACGATGACGGTGAAGGGCTCCTCGCGGCTGGGGGTCTCGGTGGGGTCGAAGCGGGGACGGTCGGCCAGATCCGGGACGAGCTGTTCGAGGTCCATCGCGTCCGTGCACAGCAGCCGGGCCTGGCCCGCGCCGTCACGGGCGGTGGGGTGCTGGGTGTGGGGCAGCCACTTGGTCCACGACCACAGGGCCAGGTTCTCCTCGGAGGCGCACACGGCCACGCGCAGCTCGTCGTGGGCGTGGAAGACGGTGAGCTGGCCGATGAGGGCGCGGACGAGGCCGCGGCTGGCGTCCAGGTCGCCGCGCATGGTGATGCGGGAGTACCCGCGCAGGTAGATCTGGACCGGCTGGTCCTCGACGGTTCCGTAGGCGCGGATGAAGCGGCGCAGCGCGTGGGCGCTGAGGGGTTCGAGGTCCTCCACCGGCTTGGAGGAGACCGGGGAGATCGTCATGGACAGCGCCTGCTCGCCGACGGCCATGCGCGCCTCGGCGAAGTCGTCGTCGGTCCCCCTGCGCTCCCACAGCCGGGAGGTGCGCACGATCGACCACAGGGCGTCGGGGTGGGGCGCCCGCCAGAGCATCGCGTCGCGCTGCTCGGTGACCACCCCCCGCAGGCGGGTGCGCATCTGCTTGAGGTAGCGCAGGTAGTCCCGGCGGTCGTCGTTGAGCTGGCGGCGGCGCTCCAGCAGGGTGCGCAGGTACTGGCCGCCGAGCATCACCACGGCGCCCACGAGCATCATCCCGCCCGCCAGATAGGGCATGATGCTGTTGCCCCCGCCGCCACCCATCATGCTCCCGGGGCGGATGATCATCATCATCATCGCCAACGAGGTCATGGCCATCGGCAGGTAGGTGAACACCGAGGAGGCGCTGGCCTGTGGTTCCGGCAGCTCCGGTGGCTCCTGAAGGCTGACCTCGCCCGAGGGCAGGTCCGGCCCGGGGCGCCGCGGGGGACGGCGGACGAGGATCGTACTCACAGGACGGGGTCCTCCCTTGCAGGGAACAGCGGGGGCGGTCCGGAACGGGGACCGTAACCGGCGTCCGGAACCGAACGCCGGAAGCAGAACACTACCGTTGCCAACTAAAGTGACAGACACCAAAATTTAAAACAACACACCTCCAAAATGGGTCGTCGGAGTGTTACCGTCACTTCCACCCCTGTCACGACCCTGCCTCATGATGGGCCCCACCGGATGAACGATGTCGCCTCCCCTGACCTGTGCCGGCTCCTGATCCGCGCTCCCGAGCGCTCCTTCGAGATCGCGGCGCCCACAGAGGTCCCCCTCTCCGAGATCCTGCCCACCCTCGTGCTCTACGCCGAGGGCGACAACGGCGAGGACCTGGACGAGAGCGGCCTGGAGCACGACGGCTGGGTCCTCCAGCAACTGGGCGACGAGCCCCTGGAAGAGGACGAGACCCTCCGCTCCCTGGGACTCTGCCACGGCGAGACCCTCTACCTGCGCCCCCGCCGCGACCAGCTGCCGCCGGTGCACTTCGACGACCTGACCGACGGCGTCGCCACCGGCATGAGCGAGCGCGCCGACCGGTGGCGCCCCGAGGCCACGCGCGTCCTGCTCCAGTCGCTCGGGCTGGTGGTCCTGTTCACCGGCCTGGCCGTCCTGGTCAGCGGCGGCCCCGGCCTCCTGACCGCGGTGTCGGCGGCCTGCTCGTCGCTCCTCATGCTGCTGTCGGCCTGGGCGGCCTCGCGCGCCATGGGCGACCTGGCCGCCGCCACCGGCCTGGCCGCGGCGGCCACCCTGTACATGGCGGTGGCCGGCGCGTCCGTGCCCTCGGGGGACCCCGGCACCGCGCTGATCGGGGCGCGGGTCCTGACGGGAGCGGTGACCGCCGCCGGGGCCAGCGTGCTCGGCCTGGCGGCCGTGGCGGGCTCCGTGCCCTTCTTCGCCGGCCTGTTCACCGCCGAGGTGCTGTGCGCGCTGGGCGCGCTTTCCCTGATGTTCATCCCCGGCGCCACGGTCCCGGCCGTGGCGGCCCTGGTGGCGCTCATCGCGCTGCTGCTGGGCACGTTCGCCCCCCAGCTGGCCTTCCGCCTCTCCGGTCTGAAACTGCCGCCGCTGCCCTCCAACCCCGACCAGCTCCAGGAGGGCATCGACCCCTACCCCGCGCGCGGGGTCCTGGACCGCGCCGAGCTCGCCGACCGGTTCCAGACCGCCCTGTACGCCGCCACCGGCGCCGTCCTGACGGTCTGCCTGGTCGTGCTCGGCGCCACCCCCGGGTGGGTGCCGATCACCCTGTGCGTGATCGTGTCGCTGGTGATGCTGCTCCAGTCACGCGGTCTGGCCAGCGCCTGGCAGCGGTCCTACGTGGTCGCGCCGCCCTGGATCGGGCTGACCGCACTGGTCCTGGTCGTGGTGTGGACGGCCGACCCCCTGCCCCGCACCCTCGCCATGGTGGGCCTGTTCGCCGCCTCCGCGATCCTGGCGGTGGTGTCCTGGAACCTGCCGGGCACACGGCCGCTGCCCCACTGGGGCCGGGCCGCCGAGATCATCCAGTCGCTGCTGACGGTGGCCATCGTGCCCCTGGTACTGGCGATCTTCGGCGTGTTCTCGCTCCTGCGCGGAATCGGCGGCTGACATGCAGTCACGTCGCGACAGGGTGATGGCCCACAACTTCACCGTGGGCCGACTGGGCACGGCCATGCTGGAGGGCGACCCCGACGCGGTCGACGCCCCCATGCGCCGCACCCGTACCGGCACCTACATCGGCATCGCGATCGGCGTGGTGCTGTGCATCGGCTTCCTCGTGTTCGGCCTCATCTTCCCCGGAGGCGCCACCAGCTGGCGCCAGGAGGGCCGGCTGATCGTGGACCGCGACACCGGGGCCTCCTACATGTACTCGGCCGGGGTGCTGCGCCCCGTGGCCAACGGCGCCTCCGCCCGCCTGGTCCAGGGCGCCGACGCCGCCGTGAGCCTGGTCTCGGCCCGGTCCCTGGAAGGCGTGCCCGTGGGCGGCCCCGTGGGCATCGCCGCCGCGCCCGACTCCCTTCCCACCGAAGCGGGCCTGGAGGAGGCGGTCTGGCGGGTGTGCGCGCTGCCGCCCGAGGGCGAGGAGGACGAGCGGGGCCGCACCGCCCTGGTCGTCGGCGACGCCCCGGAGCCCACCCCGCCCTCCGCCGAGCAGGCGGTCCTGGTCTCCGGGCCGGACGGGGCTCCGCAGCTGCTGTGGAACGGCACCCGCCTGCGCCTGGACGAGGAGGGCGGCGCCGTCCAGGCCCTCGGCTACGGGACGAGCGACGCCCTGCCCGTCACCGCCGCCTTCCTCAACACCGTGCCCACCGGCCCGGACCTGACCGCGCCCGAGGTCCCGGGCGCCGGTGAGGACGCGGGCGAGCTGGCGGGCGGGCCCCGGCAGGTGGGACAGGTGTTCGCGGTGTCCACCCCCGGGCAGGGGGACCAGCACTACCTGCTCACCCGGGACGGCCTGGTGCCTCTCTCCGTGACGCAGGCACTGCTGTTGCTCGCCAACCCGGACATCTCGGGCGCCGCCTACCCCGACGCCCCCGCCGAGGCGCTGCCCCTGCCCGCCGGCGAGGCGCACACCCGGCTCTCCGACGGCCCCGCCCCGCGCGAGGAGCGCCACCCGGGCGCCCCGCCGGAGCTGGTGGGCGTCGGCGCGGGCGTGCCGTGCCTGCGGCTGGCCCCCGACGGCTCGCTGTCGCTGACCATGGACGACCCCGCCGGGGTGGAGGCGTGGCCGGTGCAGGAGCGGCCCGGCATCGTCCCCGGGTGCCCGACCCCCGACCTGGTGGGCATCGCCTCCGGCCGGGGCACGGTCGCCGCCGCCCAGCCGGTGGGCGGCGGCGCTGCCGCCACCACCCACTACCTCGTCACCGACAGCGCGGCCAAGTACCCGGTGGTCGACGATGCCGCCCTGACCGCCCTCGGGTACGAGACGGCCCAGGCCGTCCCCGTCCCGACCTCCCTCCTGAGGCTGCTGCCCTCCGGTCCGGTACTCGACCCGGAAGCAGCCGCCCTCCCCCTGGCGTCCTCGTCGATGGTCGAGGACGCCGGATGCCCCTGATGGAACGACCCGAGGAGAGCCTGTGAACCAGAGGACAAGGACTACAGACGAGGCCGAGCGCATCGCCCAGGAGGCGATGACCGAGGCCCACAGCCAGTGCAACACCATCTACACCAACGTGGACAACACGCGTGACAAACTGCGCATGTCCTGGCAGGGCGCGGCCTCCAACAAGTACAGCGAGGCGGTCGTCGGCTGGCTGGAGGAGCTGCGGCTCATCACCAACGACATGAACCAGATGATCGGCACCTTCGGCGGCACCGTCCACGCCATGCACGCCACGGAGGACGCGGCCGTCATCACCGGTTCGCGGTGGATGAACGAGCTCAACCCGAACCAGTCCGGCTGAGGCCTGCCGACCGCTCCCACACGCACGAGTCCCCCTCCGGAAGGCGAGACCATGACCATCAACGGTTTCGACGTCAGCTACGCCTACGTCGACGAGGCCACCAACGAGCTGCGCACCCAGACGCAGGCCGTACAGAACCAGATCGAGGCGCTCGACGCCCAGATGCAGACGGTCAAGGCGGAGCTCGACGGCGCCATGGCCACGGAGTACGACCGCAAGGTCGCTTCGTGGCGGGCCAACGTCGCCGACATGCAGGTTCTTCTGAACAAGGCGGAGACCGCCCTCAACGAGATCCGCAACAACTACTCCTCCACCGACGGGCGCGAGGCCATGAACTGGCAAGCGCTCCTGTAGTCCACTCCCCCTCCCCGGGGCGGGCGGCCCACCACTCCCTCAGGGCGCCCGCCCCACCCCATCCCCCACCCCCGACAACCCGACGAACGACCGCCCTGTGGGCGGTGAGGAGGTCCTGACGTGGAGCCCCCCCTCTTCGACTTCCGTGCTGCCCTCTCCGGAGAGGAGCCGGACCCGACCGAGACCGAGGAGGCCGCCCTCCTCGAGGAGCAGAGCACCACCACGAACCGGTCGGAATCCGCCCCGATCAGCGTGGACCTGACCAGCGGGCTGCTTCTGCTGAGACACGCAGGCTCCTCGGTCGAGGTGGACACCTCCACCCAGGAGGCCGTGCTCGACCCGGGCGACTCCAGGGTGAACATCGGCAACGACGGCGTGATGCTGTTCGGCGCGCAGCAGGCAGGGGACACCGCCTCCCCGCACGTGTTCCCAGGGCAGGACACCGAGCACGTCGTCGCCGTGTCCGCCCCCGCCGGGGACGTCTCCGGCGAAACGCTCCACGCGGAGAGCCATTTCACACCGGTGATGCAGGGGACCCCGGCCCTTCCCCTCGAACCGACGATCGCCTCCGTCGGGGTGCCCGCCAACGCGGAGTCCGTCCCCGAGGGGGAGACGACCGCCCCTGAGTCCACCGTTCTCGCGGAGCCCTTCCAGCGGGCGGAGGCGACGGAGGCGCTGGCGCCGATGGAGCCCCAGTCCTTCGAGGCGATGACCCCGCAGCTGCCCGCGGAGCCGCTTCAGGAAGCCGCCGCCCTCAGCGACGCCCCCCTGGAGACCCGCTCCGAGGTGGAGCGGGGAGAGCTGTACGAGTCGGAACGGGACCCGGCCGGGGAACCGATCACCGGTGTGGAGCCCATCTCCGCCGACGCCGACGACCCCGCCTTCGGCGAGAACGACTCCGAGATCCCCGGGGCGCCGGTCGTGACCCTGGACCCCGAGACGGCCGTCACCACCGTCGAGGCGGGCGAGCTGAAGTTCGTCCTGGACCCGGACACCAACACGATCAGCATCGAGCCCGGCGACCGGAACGTGCCCCTCGACCCCGAGGCGGCGCCGCTCACGGTCGAGACCGGGAACCTGGGTCTGACCATCGACCCGGCCGAGGGCACCGTCGAGATCGAGACGTCCCGCGCGAGCGAGGACGGGGAGTCTCTGCCGACCACGATCGAGGTCGGCGACCTGAAGCTCACCCTCGACCCCGAGACCGGCGAGGTGACCTTCGACCCCGGTGACGGGAATGTGGAGGTCGACCCCGAGACCGGCCTGATCACCATCTCCGAGAAGGACGAGGACGAAGAGGGGGAAGAGGGGGAGGACCGGCCCGGCGGCGACGAACCCGGCGAGGAGGAGACCCCCGGCGGGGACCGGCCGGGAGGCGACGAGAGCGGTGACGGCCCCGACCGGCCGGGAGGCGACCGGCCCGGCGAGGACGAAGAAGGCGGGGACCGCCCCGGCGGCGACCGGCCCGGTCAGGACGAAGAAGGCGGGGACCGCCCCGGCGGCGACCGGCCCGGTCAGGACGAAGAAGGCGGGAACCGGCCCGGCGGCGACCGGCCCGGTCAGGACGAAGAAGGCGGGAACCGGCCCGGCGGCGACCGGCCCGGCGGCGACGGACCCGGCGAGGAGGACTCCCCCGAGCACGTGGAGAGCAACCGCCCCGGCGCGACCGACCCGGGCAGCGGGACGCCCGGCGTTCCCGTGGGCGCCACCCCGCCTCCGGTAGTGGGCAACACTCCCGGCGAGCAGGAGACCCCCGGCGGGGACCGGCCGGGAGGCGACGGCACCGGCGAGGAGCCGGTGCCCCTGGAACCGGTCGAGGTGACCGAGCCCCCTGTCACGGAGACGGGCGACACCCCAGGCGAGCCGGAGGAAACGGCACCGGATGACACCCCCGACGAGAATCTGAGTCGTCTGGAACCGGGGCCGGGGCCGGGGAACGAAACGCCCGGCGATGACCCGATACCGACGGATCCGGCCCACATCACCGAGCCCCCCGTCGCGGTCACCTCCGACAGGCCCGAGGAGGACACCGAAGGCGAGGGCAGCGGGAACGGCGCCGGGGGCGAGGACGAGGAAGAGCAGCCCGGGGACGAAGAGGAAAACCCCGAAGACGAAGAATCCGAGGACGAAGAGGAGGAAGAAGGAGAAGGCGAGGGAGAAGAAGAGGAAGAGGAGGAGGAAGAAGAAGAGGAGGAGGAAGAGGAAGAAGAAGAGGAGGAAGAGGAAGAAGAAGAGGAAGAAGGAGAAGGCGAGGGAGAAGAAGAGGAAGAGGAGGAAGAGGAGGAAGAAGGAGAGGGAGAAGGAGAGGGAGAGGGCGACACCGGCGGGACCAATGACACCAGAGGCGACAACGGTGACAAGGGCACCAAGATCGACCTCCAACGGATCAAGGATTTCCGCTCCCAGATCGTGTCCCCCCTCCAGGACGAGATCGCCTATCTGGTCACCGACTTCTCCGTGTACGGAGGCGAAGGCAGTTACCAGAGGCTCGGGAACCCCTCCATCCTCACGGAGGCCGGAACCCTCGGCTCGAAGATCGACTCCTCGCTGAACAGCATCTACCAGTTCCTCGACGGCTTGCAGACGGAGCTGGTCCAGATCGAGGACAGGCTCTCGGAGAACCTCATCGTCTTCGCCGACCTCGAGGACGAGCAGAGCCTCACCGCCCAGGAGATCTTCAACCTGATGTACCCGAGCCAGAGCAGTTCGGGCGGCGGCGGTGGCGGCGGCGGCGGTGGCGGCGGCGGTGGCGGCGGCGGGAACGACCAGGACACGGACGAGGACAGTAGCGAGGCCTAGCCCCGAGGCGCGATCCATAGAAGGAGGGGAACATGCCGCCGGAAAGAGAACTGGAAGACCTTCCGGACCAACCACTGCACGAGCTCATGAACATCTTCGCCGACAGCGACGAAGGGGGCTCCTATCCGCCGATGGTCGGCATCGACACGGTCACCAAGGACCCCTGGGTCGCCGACGGGCGCTACCACTTCCACGAGAACACCAACCCCTTCACCGGTTTCTCCTGGAATTACGGCGGCCACGAGATGGACCGCTGGTGGAGCTACCGGGACTACTACACTGCCTACATGTCGACGCCCAGCGGTTACGGCTACTCCTACGAGACCTACGGCATCGACTACGCGGGCTACACGATGCAGAGACACCTGTGGGGTGAGAAGACCCTCAGCGATGGCAAGGAGAGCCTGCACGAGGAGGGAGCCCCCCCGCAGGACACGTTCCGCCAGCAGCTGAGCAACCTGGCCCACGTCGCCGACTACGAGGCGAACAAGCTGGTGTCCACCAGCTGGGACCTCAGGCGGCTGCAGAACACCATCGACGACCTGAACAACCTGCGCGACAAGCTGGCCCCCTACATCGACGGGGAGGGGGGCGGCAGCCTGAACAAGCTCTGGAAGGAGATCGACACCCCCGACGGGCCCATGCAGGGCTCGGCCGCGGCGGCGTACCAGTACCGCCTCAAGGACCTGGCGTACCGGATGACCGTGGTCTACGACAAGATCCCCGATTACACGAAGCAGCTGGGGGATCTCAGGGAGAGCCTGAAGCCCGGTACCAGCGGGCTCGCCAAGGCGGTGAGCGAAGCCCTCAAAGGCACGGGCGGCACCGTCCAGGGCGTCCTCGACACCTGGTATTTCCACACCTCCGCGGGGACGGAGACGTTCAACCCGGAGCGGGACCAGTTCCAGGTCCTGATCAACAACGGGCCGCCCGGCGGGGAGCCGGTGATGGGCATCCCCGGCGACCAGGCCACCCAGGACAACATCAACAACACGCTGTACCAGAGGTTCCGGGACCACTACAAGGGGGTCTACGAGACCGTCAACGAACTGCGCGACAACATGGCGCTCTACTACAAGAGCGTCAACGACGTCCTGCCGCGCATCGAGGTTCCCACCTCGCTCCCGACGGAGACGCCGACGGGCCCCGGCCCCGGTCCCGGCCCCGGTGGCGGAGGCGGCCCCGAGAACCCGTTCGACGACTGGGAGATCGACAACCCGTTCGACGACTGGGAGATCGACAACCCCTTCAGCGGCTGGGACGAGGAGGACATGCCAGGTCCTCCGCCTCCCCCGCCGCCACCGCCGCCGCCTCCCCCGCAGCTCCCGTACAACGGCCCCGGCACCGGCGGCGACGGCCCCGGGAACAACGAGATCCTGCCGCCGCCCCCGCCGCCCCCGAACGACCTCGGCCTCAACGGCCCCGGCCAGGGCGGCCCCGAGGGTCTCGGCGGCCCGCCGCCGTTCACACCGGACCTGGGCCTCAACGGCCCCGGCAACGGCGGACCCGAGGGGATCGGCGGTCCCGAGGGGGCCGGCGGCCCCGTCACGCTCCCCCCGCCTCCTCCGAACCTCGGCCTCAACGGCCCCGGCTTCGGCCAGGGGGGCGACAACGGTCCCCTCATGCCCCCGCCCCCGCCGCCCCCGAACGACCTCGGCCTCAACGGCCCCGGCCAGGGCGGCGGCAGCGACCCCGGCATGAACGGGCCCTTCATCCCCCCGCCCCCGCCCCCGAACCTCGGGCTCAACGGCCCGGGAAGCGGCCGCGGCGGTCCGGCAGGCTACAACGGCTCCCTGGAGCGCGATCCGGCGACAGGGCTCCCGCTCAACCCCGAGACCGGCGAGCCCTACCCCATCGACCCCGAGAGCGGCCTGCCCTTCAACCCCGACACCGGCCTGCCCATCAACTTCGATCCCCAGACCGGGCAGGTCCTGCCCATCGACCCCGTCACCGGAGAACCGCTCCCCATCGGGGAGACCGGGAGCTCCCTGGAGTTCGACCCGGCGACAGGGCTCCCGCTCAACCCCGAGACCGGCGAGCCCTACCCCATCGACCCCGAGACCGGTCGGCCCTTCAACCCCGACACCGGCCTGCCCATCAACTTCGTCCCCCAGACCGGGCAGGTCCTGCCCATCGACCCCGTCACCGGAGAACCGCTCCCCGTCGACCCCGTCACCGGACAGCCGCTCCCCATCGGGGAGACCGGGAGCTCCCTGGAGTTCGACCCGGCGACAGGGCTCCCGCTCAACCCCGAGACCGGCGAGCCCTTCCCCGTCGACCCCGGAACCGGCCTGCCGTACAACCCCGACACCGGCCTGCCCATCAACTACGACTCCGAGACCGGGCAGGTCCTGCCCATCGACACCGTCACCGGACAACCGGTCGGCATCGACCCGTCGACCGGGCTGCCGACCGACTACGACTTCAACGTGCCCGCTCCCCCGCCCGACCTCGGGCTCAACGGCCCCGGAACCTCCAACGACGACGACTACGTGCTGCAGCCTCCACCGCCGCCGGCGGACCTGGGGCTCAACGGCCCCGGCACCGGGGAGGACGTACCGATCAACCCGGTCACCGGCGAGCCCTACGTCATCGACCCGCTCACCGGCCAGCCCTACCCGATCGACCCCGAGACCGGGGAGCCGATCACGGACAGCGGCGGCATCCCGGAAGGACCGATCCCGGAGATCCTGCCGCCGCCGCTGGCGCCCGACGACATCGGCCTCAACTACGGCGGCCTCGAACCCAGCCCCTACTCCAGTGACGGCCCGGGCTCGCCTGACAGCTCCGACCGCTCCTCGTTGTTCGCCAACCCCGACGGCACGCAGTACACGGCGGGCGGCCCCAACGGGGCCTCCGGCGGACAGGGCACCGCAGGCGGCCTCGGCGGGCTCGGCGGCGCGGGAGGGCTGAACGGCCAGCCCGGCGCCGGGGGCGCGGGTGCGGGTACAGGCGCCGGCGGCATGGGGGGCATGGGCGGCATGCCGATGATGCCCCCCATGATGGGCGGCGGCATGGGCGGCGGTGGCGGTGGCGGTGACAACAACCGCGACCGGCAGCGCTCCACCTGGCTCTCCGAGGACGAGAAGGTCTGGGGCACCACGGCCGACGCGCAGAGATCCGCACTGGGACGCCCCGTCCCCGGCCAGAACAAGAAGGGAACACCCCGGCATGAGTTCACAGATGCAACGCCAGATGGAAGAGGAACTGGCACAGCTTCACAAGACGATGGACCGGCTGGTGGACGCAAGCGCAAGCCTGGAGGCGGCAACCGAAGAGGTCGTGGCGAAGAACAGGCTCGTGGGAGCGAAGGTGGACGCGACGGGGGAACTGGTTGAGCTGAAGTTCCACACCCAGGCCTACCGGGACATGGCCCCCACCGAGCTGGCCGCCGCCATCACCGAGGTGGTCAACAAGGCGCGGAGCCAGATGGCCGAGCGTGTCACGGAGGCCTACAGCCCCTTCATGCCGGACGTGGCGGGCGCCCAGGAGATCATGAACGGCGACCTCGACCCGCTCAAGCTGCTCGACCGCCTGGGCATCCCCTCCGACGACCCGAGGCAGTAGGCGTTCCACGCCGCACCCGCGGCTGAGGACCGAGAAGAGGAGACGGACATGACGGACCGCGGCGACGGCTTCTTCGCCGATCTCGACGGCATGGCCAGGAACAGCTGGAGCGTCAACGACGCGGCCGAGTACGCCCAAGAGACCCAGCAGTGGCTGAACAGCGAACTGGCTTCCCTGGAGGACCCCACCATCTGGGGCAAGGGCGACAAGTTCGCCAACGACATGGACAAGTCGCTGGGGGTGCTCAGGACCTCCATCGAGGAGTACATGGGCTTCGTGGTCATCGCGGCGCAGGACACGAGCGCCATCCTGGGCGGCACCAAGGAGAAGTTCGGCCGTACGGAAGAGGACAATGTGAATCACGTCCCGGACGTCGACACCCCGGGCGGTCCCGGAGGACGCCGGTGACCCCCGACCCCACCCCCACCTCCCCGGGCGGCCGTTCCCGCGGCCGCCCCGGGCCCCCCCCCCCGGGGGGGGGGGGGGCGGGGGGGGGCCCGCGACTCGACCTTGACCGACGTGACCCGCTCCAGCGCGGCGATCTCGGCGATCAC
>NZ_JBSHDN010000074.1:0-29996 GCF_053616335.1 Nocardiopsis sp. NPDC055824 | reverse complement strand
GCGCCACGGGACCAGGTTGGCCCCCGAGGGGGAGACGGACACACAAGACGGGGACGTGGCAGAAGTGAAGCTGGATGACCTGCTGGGGGAGTACTACGAGCTGGAACAGCAGCTCGCCGACCCCGAGGTGCACGCCGACCAGACCAGGGCGCGCACGCTGGGCAAACGCTACTCACAGCTCACCCCGATCATCGAGGCCTACCGCGCGCTCAAGGAGGTCGAGAACGACATCGACGCCGCGCGCGAGCTCGCCGCCGAGGACTCCTCCTTCGCCGAGGAGGCCGACCGCCTGACCGAGGAGGCCGAGCGGCTCACCGAGCGGCTGCGCGTCCTCCTCGTCCCGCGCGACCCCTCCGACGACAAGAACCTCATCATGGAGGTCAAGGCCGGAGAGGGCGGCGAGGAGTCGGCCCTGTTCGCCGGCGACCTGGTCCGCATGTACCTGCGCTACGCCGAACGCCAGGGCTGGAAGACCGAGGTCATCGACGCCACCCACTCCGACCTGGGCGGCTACAAGGACATCACGATCGCCTTCAAGAACAAGGGCACCCCCGAGCCGGGGGCCGGCGTCTGGCCGATGCTCAAGTTCGAGGGCGGCGTGCACCGCGTCCAGCGCGTCCCGGTCACCGAGTCCCAGGGCCGCATCCACACCTCCGCCGCCGGTGTGCTGGTCGTCCCCGAGGCCGAGGAGGTGGAGGTCGAGATCCACGCCAAGGACCTGCGGATCGACGTCTACCGCTCCTCCGGGCCCGGCGGCCAGAGCGTCAACACCACCGACTCCGCGGTCCGCATCACCCACCTGCCGACCGGCATCGTCGCCTCCTGCCAGAACGAGAAGAGCCAGCTCCAGAACAAGGAGCAGGCCATGCGCATCCTGCGGGCCCGCATCTACGCCGAGGCCCAGGCCAGCGCGGACGCCGAGGCCTCCGCCGAGCGCAAGAGCCAGGTCCGCACCGTGGACCGCTCCGAGCGCGTGCGCACCTACAATTTCCCCGAGAACCGCATCTCCGACCACCGTGTCGGCTTCAAGGCCTACAACCTCGACCAGGTCCTCGACGGGGAGCTGGACGGGGTCGTCAAGGCCCTCGTGGACGCGGACACCAAGGAGAGGCTCGAAGCCGCCCAGTCATCATGAACCTGCTACTCGACGAGGTCGCCCGCGCCACGCTCCGGCTGGCCGAAGCGGGCGTCGCCTCACCCCGCACCGACGCCGAGGAACTCGCGGCGTTCGTGCACGGTGTGCGTCGAGGTGAGCTGCACATGGTGGCCGACGCCGACTTCGACGCCCGCTACTGGGAGTGCGTGTCCCGCAGGGAGGCGCGCGAACCCCTCCAGCACATCACCGGCCACGCCTACTTCCGCTACCTGGACCTCCAGGTCGGCCCCGGCGTGTTCGTGCCCCGGCCCGAGACCGAGATCATGGTCGACTGGGCGATCGAGACGCTGCGGGCCATGGACGTCGCCGACCCCCTGGTCGTCGACCTCGGCACGGGGTCGGGCGCCATCGCGATCTCCATCGCCCAGGAGGTACCCCGCTCGCGGGTGCACACCGTGGAGATCGACCCCGTCGCCCTGGGGTGGGCCCGCCGCAACATCGACTCCAGCGGGCACGCCGACCGCGTCACCTCCCACCACGGCGACATGCGCACGGCGCTGCCCGAGCTGAACGGCCGCGTCGACCTCCTCATCAGCAACCCCCCCTACGTCCCCACGCGCGGCTCCGGCGCCATCCCGCCCGAGGTGCGCGACTACGACCCCGCCCCGGCCCTGTGGTCCGGCGAGGACGGCCTCGACATGATCCGCGAGCTGGAGGCGGTCGGCCGCAGGCTGCTCCGCCCCGGCGGGGCGATGGCCGTCGAGCACCACGACGGACAGGGCATCGACATCCCCTGGCTGTTCCCCGAGGACAACGGCTGGCGCGACGTCCTCAACCGCAAGGACATGGCCCGCCGCGACCGCTTCGTGGTCATGCGACGTGCCGACGGGGACGGCTGACGAGGCCGTGCCCCACCCCCGTACTCCCGTCGGACCGCTCAACCCGGTCGACCCCGTTCGAGAATGAGGTGAACGCAGGTGAGCCGCATCTACGACTGCGCGGACGAGACCGCCCGCAAGGACGGCATCGCCGACGCCGCGTCCGCGGTACGCCGAGGTGAACTGGTGGTGCTGCCCACGGACACCGTGTACGGCATCGGCACCGACGCCTTCAGCCCCGCCGCGGTGGCGAACCTGCTCGCCACCAAGGGGCGCGGCCGCGACATGCCGCCGCCGGTCCTGGTCGGCTCGATGCGCGCGGCCACCGCCCTCATCGAGGACCTCGGCAACCACGGCCGCGACCTCATGGAGGAGTTCTGGCCCGGCCCGCTGACCCTCGTGTGCACCGCCACCCCCAGCCTGTCCTGGGACCTCGGCGACACCAAGGGCACGGTGGCCGTCCGGATGCCGATGGACCCCGTCGCCCTCGAACTCCTCAAGGAGGTCGGGCCCATGGCGGTGAGCAGCGCCAACAAGTCGGGCCTGCCCGCCGCCACGCGGATGGAGGAGGCGCTGGAGCAGCTCGGTGACGAGGACGTCGCCGTGTACCTGGACGGCGGGGAGGCCGACTCCCCTGTCGCCTCGACCATCGTCGACCTGACCTACGCCGTGCCGCGGGTGCTGCGGTCCGGCGCCATCTCCATCGAGCAGCTGCGCGCGGTGTGCGGCACCGTCATCGGAGAGCTGCGCCAGGGCCGCATGAAGCCGGTCAGGGAGGACGAGGTCGCCAAGGCCGGCGAGGCCGCCAAGGCGAGCCGCAGGGCCGCGTCCCGGTCCGAGGCGCCCGCCGCCGCGGGGACCGGGGGGGCGGACCCGGCACAGGCCTCCGGGGACGGGGCCTCCGAGGGCACGGCCTCCGGGAGCGGAGCCGCGGCGGCCGGGGCGGACACGGAAGCCGCCCCCGGCGGCGACCGGACCACCGGCGGCGGCACCGCCGCGGGGCAGGACGGCAGGACCCCCGAGACGGGGCAGCTCCCCGACGGCGACCGTTCCGAGAACTAGAGGGGCCAGGCCGTGCGAGAGTACGCGCTCACCTTCGTCATCGCCGCGGCGGTGACGTACCTGCTCGTGCCCCTGGTGCGCAAGTTCGCCATCAGGATCGGCGCCACCCCGCCGGTGCGCGACCGCGACGTGCACACCGAGCCCATCCCGCGCCTGGGCGGGCTCGCCATCTACGGGGGGTTCGCGGCGGCCCTGCTGATCTCCGCGCAGCTCCCGCACCTGCAGAACGTCTTCGTCGCCGACACCTGGCTGGGGCTCCTCCTCGCGGGCGGCCTCATCACGGTCATCGGGATCATCGACGACCGCTGGGGCATGGACGCGCTCAGCAAGCTGGCCGGCCAGGTCGTGGCCGCCGGCATCCTCGTCGCCAACGGCGTGCAGCTGCTGTGGCTGCCGCTGCCCGGCACCCAGCTGTCCCTGGGGCCGTGGCTGGGCGCGATGGTGTCGATCCTGCTCATCGTGGTGACCATCAACGCGGTCAACTTCGCCGACGGTCTGGACGGACTGGCGGCGGGCATCGTCGGCATCTCCTCCCTGGCGTTCTTCGCGTACTACTACGTGGTCGCCGTCGAGCAGGGCTTCGTCCGCCAGTCGTATCCGGCGATGATCGCGATCATCCTCGCGGGCACGTGCGCGGGCTTCCTCTTCCACAACTTCCACCCGGCCAGGGTGTTCATGGGCGACACCGGCTCGATGCTGCTGGGACTGCTGCTCACCTCGATCACCATCACGGTGACCGGCCAGTTCGACGCCAACACCGCACGTGAGGAGTTCAACTCCGGCGGGCTCGTGGTGTTCCTGCCGATCGCCCTGCCGCTCCTGGTGATCGCGCTGCCGCTGGCCGACCTGGTGCTCGCCGTGCTGCGGAGGACCCTCGCGGGCAAGTCCCCCTTCGCCCCGGACCGCGGCCACCTCCACCACCGCCTGCTGGACATGGGACACAGCCACATGCGGGCCGTTCTCCTCATGTACCTGTGGGCGGGGATCGTGGCGTTCGCCGCGGTCTCCCTCTCGGTGTTCGACTCCCCGGTGATCGTCCTGACGGTCACCGCGCTGGTCGCCACGTGTGCTGTCGGCCTCATCGCCCTGCCCCGCCTGCGGCGCCGGGGCCTCCTGCCGTGGGACCGCAAGGACCGCGTTAAGACGGGGGCAGGTCACGATTCGCCATCTGATGCCTGAAAGGGCGTCGGCATTCGGGACCAAGGTCTCGGAAGGCGGTGGCGGTGACCTGCGAAGGCGGAGGCCGGACCGGTGTGGTGAAGGTGACACAGGCCCCGGAGGACGCCCGGAACGGGCGTTTTGCGGGGCGTTAAGGTCGCGTTAAGGAACCCCCGGATTCAGCACCGAGAACCTTGTGATAGCTTTCACGAGCAGGTACCCACTGAACCCCTACGGAGCTTTGTGATGCAGGAACACGACGCCCGGATCCTCCGTGGCGCCGCGCTTCCCAGCGCTGCGTGCGGGCTCCTGGCCATTGCGGTCTCCGCGCTCCTCGCCGGCGTCCCGGGAGCTCTCAGCTCCCTGTTCGCCGTGGTGATCGTGCTCGGCTGCTTCGGGCTGGGGCAGTGGGCCGTCCTCATGATCACGCGCCGCAACAAGGACCTCTTCCTGGCGGCGAACATGCTCGGCTTCGTCGTCAAGATGGCGGTGCTGGGCGTCATCCTCGTCACCCTCGGCCGCAGTCCCCTCGTCGAGGACCTCAGCAGTGCAGCCTTCGTCTACAGCGCCCTGGCGGTCGTGCTCGCCTGGCTGGGCGGCCAGACGTGGGCGATCTCGAAGGCCAAGATCCTTCACGTGACCCCGAACGAGGGTTCGGAGAACGCGTGATGGGGTGCCCCGTTGCAGCCCGTCGGGAAGGGCGTATTACCCTGAACCTCGGCAGGCGGACGGCCCCGTTCCCGCCAAGGCCCACATGCTATATTCCGGAGCGAGATGAGCAGCGAACCAGCCAGAAAATCGGAGAAGCGCACGCCCCCGGCACCGCGCGAGTCCGACGGCTGGGCACTCTTCTCCACTCTGCTCTCGGGCGTGCTCGTCTGGAGCGCGATCGGCTGGGCCGCGGACAAGCTCCTGGGGTTCCAGGCGCTCTTCCTGCCCATCGGGGCGGTTCTGGGCATGGTCGGCGCGATCTACGTGATCGTCGTCAAGACCCGCCAGGTCTGAACCCTCCCGCCAGTCCGGCGTCGACGATCGTGCGACGACGCTCTGTAACAACCATCAACGAGGCTTTCTTGCGTCACGACGAAAGGATTCGCCGTGAGTGCTGACGTGCGCATTCTCGCGGCCGAACCGAATTGCCACCTGTTCGGTGACAACGGTTGCGGGTTCACGCCGCCCACTATCGGGATGTTCTTCCCGGAACCGTGGTTCGCCAACATCCCCGGCAGCGCGGGCATCGACCTGTACCTGGTCCTGCTTCTCGTCGCCGTCGGTGCTGTCCTGCTTCTGTGGTCGTGGTTCAGCAAGAAGCTGAGCCTCGTCCCTGGTCGCAGGCAGAGCGTCGGCGAGATGCTGGTCCTGTTCATCCGGGACCAGATCACCCGCCCGACGATGGGTGCCAAGGGCGACCGGTTCATCCCGTTCATGACCGGTGTCTTCACGCTCATCCTGGCCATGAACTTCACGGGGCTGATCCCGGGCATGCTCCCGGTCAACAGCAACCTGGCCTTCACCGCGATGTTCGCCGGGGTCATCTACGTGATGACCATCGTGATCGGCATCCGCAACCAGGGCGGCTGGGGCTACTTCCGGAACCAGATCTTCCCGCCCGGGATGCCCAAGGCGATCTACATCCTGGTCACCCCGATCGAGATCCTCTCGGTCTTCCTGATCCGCCCGGTCACGCACGCCCTGCGTCTGTTCGCGACCATGTTCGCGGGCAGCCTGCTGCTCGCCGTGTTCGCCTACGGCGGCTGGTACATGCTCAACCTGACGGCCGAGCCCCTGCTGGTCGGTGTCTCGCTCCTCTTCTCGGGCGCGGCGCTGTTCGGCTACCTCGCCTTCTTCGTCTTCGAGATCGTGATCATGCTCGTCCAGGCGTTCATCTTCACGCTGCTGGCGAGCCTGTACATCAACCAGTCGCTCGAAGCGGCCCACTAGACCCCCTTCCCCTCCTGCGCGGCCGACCGGCCGTGCCAGGGGCGAGAAGAACTGACCCGTCCACACCGGCGAACTGACCAATTGCGACGAGCAACGCCGGACGTCGAGTAAAGGGAAACATCAATGGACATCGCTGCGATCACCGGCAACATCAACACCATCGGCTACGGCATCAGCGTCATCGGCGCCGGTATTGGTGTCGGTATCGTGTTCGGTCTCGGCATGCAGGCCATCGCCCGCCAGCCCGAGGCCCGCGGCCCGCTGCAGACCAACATCTACCTCGGCTTCGCCCTCATCGAGGCCCTGGCGATCCTTGGCTTCGTCCTCGCCTTCGCCGCTCCCCAGGGCTAGTCGAACTTGCCAACCGTTTTCTGATGGCAACTGACGCGAAGGAGGGCTGACCATGTTGGTGGAGTTGGCAGCCGATTACAACATTCTGCGGATCGACTGGGTGAAGTTCACCTTCGGTGCGATCGCGCTCGCCGTGGTCTACTTCTTTGTGGCCCGCAAGGCGGTTCCCAAGGTGATGGCGGTCCTCGACGAGCGTCATGACGCCATCGAGGGCGGCATCGAGCGGGCCAAGCGCGCCGAGGCCGAGGCCGAGGAGATCCGCCAGCAGTACCGCGAGAAGCTCGAGGAGGCGCACCGCGAGTCCGCCCAGGAGCTCGAGAGGGCCAAGGAGCAGCGGGCGGCGATCATCGCCGAGGCGCGCGAGGAGGCCCAGGCCGAGGCGCGCCGCATCGTCGAGGCGGCCCACGCCCAGATCGAGGCCGACCGCCAGCAGGCCATGGTGCAGCTGCGCGGCGAGATCGGCGGCCTGTCCGCCGACCTGGCCGGTCGCATCGTGGGTGAGACCCTCAGCGACAGCGCCGTCCAGAACCGCGTCATCGACCGGTTCCTGGACGAGCTGGAGCAGAGCCAGAGCACGCAGCAAGCAGAGGTGCGCTGATGCGTGGTATCAGCCGCACGTCGCTGGTCGAGGTGACCCGGCGCCTGGACGAGAACGTCCTGGCGTCGGTCGGCACCGCGCAGAGTGGTGTCTCCCTGGGCAGCGAGCTCTTCGAGGTCGTCGCCCTTCTCGGGAGCCAGCACTCGCTCCGCCGGTGGCTCGCCGACCAGGCGAACCCGGCAGAGCGCAAGACCGAGCTGATCGGCGAGCTGCTGGAGACCAAGGTCTCCCCGTCCACGGTCATCGTGGCCGGCGACGTGGTCTCGGCGAAGTGGTCCGGTCCGCGCGACCTCGTGGACGCGATGGAGCGGATGGCGGTCTACGCGACCGTCGCCGCGCTCCAGAACGCCTCGGCGCTCGACGAGCTGGAGGACGAGCTGTTCCGCTTCCAGCGGATCGTCGCCGCCCAGCCCGAGCTGCGCGACGCCCTCACCCGTGAGGGGGTCGCCCCCGAGCAGCGCCTCTCCCTCCTGGAGAGCCTGCTCTCGGGCAAGGTGAACGCCGCGACGCTGACGCTGGTCGGCGAGGCGGTGACCCGACCCCGGCGACGTACGCTGGAGCAGGCGCTGGACCACTTCGGGGGACTCGTCTCGGAGCGCGCCAAGCGCTACGTGGCCGTCGTCCGCAGCGCCGTCGCCCTGAGCGAGAGCCAGCAGTCCCGGCTCGGGGCCGCGCTCTCGCGCGCCTACGGCCGCGACATCCACCTCAACACCGAGGTCGCCCCCGAGATCGTGGGGGGCCTGTCCATCCAGGTGGGTGACGAGGTCATCGACGGGACCATCGCCGGGCGTATCGCCGAGGTCCAGCGCCGCCTGGCCGGCTGACAGTACGCAAGGCAAGCACGCACGGCGCCAGCCCGGCGCCATTTGAGAGCAAGGACAACGTAGAGATGGCGGAGCTGACGATCCGGCCGGACGAGATCCGGGACGCGCTACAGCGCTTCGTCCAGTCGTACGAGCCTGAAGCCACCCGCGCGGAAGAGGTCGGTACCGTCACCTACTCCGGTGACGGCATCGCCCGCGTCGGTGGCCTTCCCTCGGCGATGGCGAACGAGCTGCTGAAGTTCGAGGACGGCACCCTCGGTCTGGCCCAGAACCTTGAGGTCGGCGAGATCGGTGTCGTCGTGCTGGGCGACTTCACCAGCATCGAGGAGGGGCAGAAGGTGCGTCGCACCGGCCAGCTCCTCTCGGTGCCGGTGGGTGACAACTTCCTCGGCCGCGTGGTGGACCCCCTGGGCGCCCCCATCGACGGCAAGGGCGAGATCGAGTCGACCGAGCGGCGTGAGCTGGAGCTCCAGGCCGCCTCGGTGATGGAGCGCAAGCCGGTCCACGAGCCGCTCCAGACCGGTATCAAGGCGATCGACTCGATGACCCCGATCGGCCGCGGCCAGCGCCAGCTGGTCATCGGCGACCGTCAGACCGGCAAGACCGCGGTCTGCATCGACGCGATCATCAACCAGAAGGCCAACTGGGAGTCGGGCGACCCCGACAAGCAGGTGCACTGCATCTACGTCGCGATCGGTCAGAAGGGCTCGACCATCGCGGGTGTGCGCGGCGCCCTCGAAGAGGCCGGCGCGATGGAGTACACCACGATCGTCGCCTCCCCGGCGTCGGACGCGGCCGGCTTCAAGTACCTGGCCCCCTACACCGGTTCGGCCCTGGGCCAGCACTGGATGTACGAGGGCAAGCACGTCCTCATCGTCTTCGACGACCTCACCAAGCAGGCCGAGGCCTACCGTGCGGTGTCGCTGCTGCTGCGCCGCCCGCCGGGCCGTGAGGCCTACCCCGGTGACGTCTTCTACCTGCACTCCCGTCTCCTGGAGCGCTGCGCGAAGCTCTCCGACGAGATGGGCCGCGGATCGATGACGGCGCTGCCGATCATCGAGACCAAGGCGGGCGACGTCTCGGCGTACATCCCCACCAACGTCATCTCCATCACCGACGGCCAGGTCTTCCTGGAGTCCGACCTGTTCAACCAGGGACAGCGTCCGGCCATCAACGTCGGCGTGTCGGTCTCCCGTGTCGGTGGCGCGGCGCAGACCAAGGCGATGAAGAAGGTCTCCGGTACCCTCCGCCTGGGCCTGGCCCAGTACCGCGAGCTCGAGGCCTTCTCCGCCTTCGGCTCGGACCTGGACTCCGTCTCCAAGCAGCAGCTGGAGCGCGGCGCCCGTCTGATGGAGCTCCTCAAGCAGGGCCAGTACTCGCCCTACTCCATGGAGCAGCAGGTCGTGTCGATCTGGGCCGGTACCACCGGCCGTGTCGACGACGTCCCGGTCGAGGACGTCCGCCGCTTCGAGGACGACTTCCTGGAGCACCTCGGCCGCGAGCACGCCGGCATCCTGGAGACGATCCGGGACACCGGCAAGTTCGAGTCCGAGACCGAGAAGTCGCTCGACCTGGCCCTGGAGAAGTTCAAGCAGGGCTTCCAGACCTCCGCGGGCTCCCTCCTGGGCACCGAGGCCGAGGCCGAGGCGCTCTCCGAGGAGAAGGTCGGCCAGGAGACCATCAAGGTCGCCAAGGGCGGGAAGTAACCCATGGGTGCACAGCTTCGCGTCTATCGCCGGAGGATCCGCTCGACGAAGTCGATGGCGAAGATCACCCGCGCGATGGAGCTCATCGCCACGACGCGCATCACCAAGGCGCAGCGTGCGGCTGAGGCTGCTGGGCCCTACGCGCGGGAGATCACCCGGGCGGTCTCGGCCCTGGCCAGCCGGGTGTCGGACCACCCGCTGCTGACCGAGTCCGAGAACCCGACCCGCGCTGCCGTCCTGGTCATCACCAGTGACAAGGGCCTGGCCGGCGCCTTCTCCGCCAACGTGCTGAAGGAGGCGGAATCCCTCACCCAGCTCCTCCGGGAGCAGGGCAAGGAGGTTCTCACCTACATGGTGGGCCGCAAGGGCGTGGCCTTCTACAAGTTCCGCGATCGTCCGATCGAGGCGCAGTGGGAGGGCTTCACCGAGCGTCCGACCTACGCGCACGCCCAGGAGATCGGCTCCGCCCTCATTGAGAAGTTCCTGGCGGACACGTCCGACGGCGGCGTCGACGAGATCCACGTGGTCTCCACGGAGTTCGTCTCGATGCTGACCCAGCGGGCCGGCACCGTCCGCGCGCTGCCGCTGGAGGTCGAGGAGAGCGACGAGAGCGAACTCGAGGCCGCCCACGGAAGTGAGCCGCTGCCGCTGTACGAGTTCGAGCCGTCCGCGGAGGAGGCGCTGGACGCCCTGCTCCCGCAGTACGTGACCAACAGGATCTACTTCGCGCTCCTCGACGCCTCCGCCTCCCAGCAGGCGTCCCGCCGTGCGGCCATGAAGGCCGCCACGGACAACGCCGAGGACCTCGTCAAGAACCTGGGACGCCTGGCCAACCAGGCGCGCCAGGCCGAGATCACCAACGAACTCAGTGAGATTGTCGGCGGTGCCGACGCCCTCTCCGCTGCCAGCGCAGGAAGTGAGTAGCAAAAGTGACTGCGACAGTTGAAGAGACGGCTGGGGCTGGCACCGCCACCGGCCGTATCGCCCGGGTGACCGGGCCGGTCGTCGACGTGGAGTTCCCCGTCGGCTCCCTGCCCGCCATCTACAACGCCCTGCACACCGACGTGACCGTCGGCGGCAAGGCCAAGACCATCACCATGGAGGTCGCCCAGCACCTGGGTGACAACCTGGTGCGGACCATCTCCCTGGCCCCGCAGGACGGCCTCGTCCGCGGCGCCGAGGTGCGCGACACCGGCGCGCCCATCAGCGTGCCCGTCGGCGACCTCGTCAAGGGCCACGTGTTCAACACCCTGGGCGAGCCCCTGGACGTGTCGGCGGAGGAGCTCGGCGTCACCGAGCGCTGGCCGATCCACCGCAAGGCCCCGTCCTTCGACCAGCTCGAGTCCAAGACCGAGATGATGGTCACGGGCATCAAGGTGATCGACCTCCTCACCCCGTACGTGCGCGGTGGCAAGATCGGTCTGTTCGGTGGCGCCGGTGTCGGCAAGACCGTGCTGATCCAGGAGATGATCACCCGTATCGCCCGCAACTTCGGCGGTGTGTCCGTGTTCGCCGGCGTCGGCGAGCGCACCCGTGAGGGTACGGACCTGTTCCTGGAGATGGACGAGATGGAGGTCCTCCAGGACACCGCTCTCGTCTTCGGCCAGATGGACGAGCCCCCGGGCACCCGTCTGCGGGTCGCCCTGTCCGCTCTGACGATGGCGGAGTACTTCCGCGACGTCCAGAACCAGGACGTGCTCCTCTTCATCGACAACATCTTCCGTTTCACCCAGGCGGGCTCCGAGGTCTCCACGCTGCTGGGCCGCATGCCCTCGGCCGTGGGCTACCAGCCCAACCTGGCGGACGAGATGGGTCAGCTCCAGGAGCGGATCACCTCGACCCGCGGTCACTCGATCACCTCGATGCAGGCGATCTACGTGCCCGCGGACGACTACACCGACCCGGCGCCGGCGACCACCTTCGCCCACCTGGACGCGACGACCGAGCTCTCCCGCCCGATCTCGCAGAAGGGCATCTACCCGGCGGTGGACCCGCTGACGTCCACCTCCCGCATCCTCGACCCGCAGTACGTGGGCGAGGAGCACTACCAGGTGGCGCAGCGCGTCAAGGAGATCCTCCAGCGGAGCAACGACCTCCAGGACCAGATCGCCATCCTCGGTATGGACGAGCTGTCCGAAGAGGACAAGATCGTCGTGAACCGCGCCCGCCGCATCGAGCGCTTCCTGTCGCAGAACATGTTCGTGGCCGAGAAGTTCACCGGTACCCCGGGCGTGTTCGTCCCCCTGGAGGAGACCATCGCCTCCTTCAAGGGCCTGTGCGACGGTGAGTACGACCACCTGCCCGAGCAGGCCTTCCTCGACGTCGGCAACATCGACATGGCGGTCGAGAAGGCCAAGCAGCTTCAGGGCTAGAACCGCGCGAAGCGTCCGTTCAGGGTGGTGGCGGGCGACGGGCGGGACAGTTTCTCCGGCCGGGCCGGTCCCGAACGACAACACGTCGGGGCCGGCCCGGCCGAACCCACCCGCTAGCCGAGGAGTTTGTGGCAGTGTCGAAGAAGCTTTTCGTCGAGATCGTCTCGCCCGAACGTGAGATTTGGGCCGGCGAGGGCGACATGGTCATCGCGAAGACCGTCGAGGGCGAGATCGGCGTCCAGCCCGGGCACATCCCGGTGCTCTCGCTGCTGGCCCACGACGCCGTCGTTCGCGTACTGGGTGCGCGGGAGACCGGAGAGGTCCGGGCCGCCGCGCACAGCGGGTTCGTCTCGGTCTCGGGTGAGGGTCGTGTCTCCATCCTCGCCGAGACCGCCGAGCTCGCCGAGGACATCGATGTGGACCGTGCGCGCACGGCGCTGAAGAACGCGACCGAGGCCGGCGACACCGTCGCCCTGGGCCGCGCTCGGAGCCGCCTGCGCGCTGCTGGCGAGGACGTCGCCTAGCGAACCGGGACGGCGGAACGGCAGTGGGCATGGAACGACCGCTTCCCGCTCAGGCGGGACCGGGCTCCTGGCTGGGGTCCGCGCAGTGGGTGTTCTTCGCCCTGCTCTTCGTCTTCCTCGCGGTGGTGCTCGCCGTCACCGTGCGCCGCTGGGTACTCGTCCAGCGGGGCGGCGCGGTCGAGTGCTACCTGCGCACACCGGGCGGGCGGGGCCGCCGGGGCTCCTGGCGTATCGGCTTCGGCCGGTACGGAACGGAGAACCTCGGCTGGTTCCCCATCTTCTCCCTCAGGCCGCGGCCGACAGTGTTCCTGTCGCGCCGCGGCCTCGTCGTCGTGGGGAGGCGGGTCCCGAGCGGCGAGGACACCGAGCACCTGCCCGTGGACGTGACCGTCGTCCGGATCGGCTGGGCCGCCGAGGACGGCAGCGAGCCCCGGGAGGCGGTGTACGAGATCGCCATGAGCGAGAGCGCCCTGACGGGGTTCCTGTCCTGGCTGGAGTCGATGCCCCCTGGGACACAGTGGGAGGCGTGACCCCGAGAGGGTTCACATCCGACCCGTGCTGTGCCTAGCATGGCCGCATGATCGTCGCATTCTCTGTCTCTCCGCTCGGGGCCGGCGAGTCCGTCGCCCCCGCCGTCGCGCGGGCCGTGAAGGTCGTACGCGAGAGCGGGCTGCCCAACGAGACCACAGCCATGTTCACCAGCGTCGAGGGCGAGTGGGACGAGGTGATGGACGTCGTCAAGCGGGCCGTCGCCGCCGCGGGCGAGGGTTCCTCGCGGGTGTCCCTCACCCTCAAGGCCGACATCCGCGAGGGCGTCTCGGACGGCCTGCACAGCAAGGTCGAGGCCGTCGAACGGGAACTCGGCGACTCCTGAGGCCCCCGGGTCCTTCCGCGGAACCGGTCGGACACGGCAGTATGCGGTTCCATGGCCACTTCCCGATTCCGCGTCCTGTTCGCGCCGCTACTCCTGGCGCCCCTGCTCGCCGGCTGCTACCCGTCCGGCGGCCACGTCGGTGCTGTGGCCACGGGCCACTTCACCGCCCAGCACCGGTTCCCGGTCGTGATCGTCACCTGGTGCGGTGACGACCCGCCCCGCCAGATCGACCTGGCGGGGGAGTCCCGGAGCCTGCACCTCGTCGCCACCCGCGAGTTCGGGGGGAGCGAGCTGGAGGTCGACCTGGCCGCGCCGGGGGAGGACTGGGAGATCCTCGACGAGGACGGCAGGGCCGTCTACAGGATGGGCCCGGAATCCCCGGACGAGGAGTACACCCTCGGCGTGGGGTCGGCCGAGGCGGAGCCCGGGGAGCCCGCCGAGCACGACATCGGGACGCTCACCTTCACCACCGGGGCGCTGGCCGCCGAGCAGGGGGTGTACACGGAGGCCGACGGCGCCTCCGCCGCCGGGGCGGTCCCGCAGGAGGAGTTCCCGCCCGAGTGCTGAGACGGCCGGGACACGGGCCGGTGCGTGGTCCGCGGGTGCTGTCGGCGGGTTCGGCGCCTGCGCCGGTCGCCGCGGGCCCGGAACGCTCCGCGGAGCAGTCCTAGCGTTCGCCCCCGGGCTTCCAGAGCACCTCGTCGCCCTCGTCCGCCACGTACCGGCCGAGGATGAACAGCAGGTCGGAGAGCCGGTTGAGGTACTGCGCGGTGAGCGGGTTGACCGTGTTGCCGTGCTCCTCGACGGCGGCCCACACGCTGCGCTCCGCACGGCGCACCACGATCCGCGCCGTGTGCATCAGCGCCACGGTGGGGGAGCCTCCGGGGAGGATGAAGCTGCGCAGGGTGGGGAGACCGGCGTTGTAGTGGTCGCAGGCCTCCTCCAACCGGGTGACGTACTCGGGGAGGACCCGCAGCGGCGGGTACTCCGGGTCCGGCACGATCGGCGTGGAGAGGTCGGCGCCCAGGTCGAACAGTTCGTTCTGCACCCGGCCGAGCAGGGCGCGCACGTCCCCGGGGACGTCCCCCAGGGCCAGCGCGACGCCGATGGCCGCGTTGGCCTCCTCCGTGTCGGCGTAGCCGACGAGGCGTGTGTCGTTCTTGCCGGTCCTGCTCATGTCGCCGAGGGCCGTCGTACCGGCGTCGCCGGTACGCGTGTAGATCTTCGACAGAACGACCGGCTTGTCCTTGTCCCGTGTGGTCATGCCCCCACCCTAGTGCGGCGGTCCCGCGCCGCTCCGGCGCCGACGTCCCCCGGTCGCGGCCCGTCCGGGCGGCGGAACCGTCGGCGGGCACGGGTGCGCCGGGTCGGGCCCGCTCGCACCGGCGCCGCCTCCGCGGGCCCGCCGGGGAGGGCCGACCGGAAGCGCCGCCCCGGGCTGCGGGCGGGACGCCCACACTCCGTTCGTCACGGAGGATAACTGTTCAGTATCAAGGGGTGAAGGTGATGCACCTCACTGATACATTGAGACACAAGGGAGCTACTCAACGTAGTTTCCGGTGGTGTTCTACGCGTCAAGTCCCGGGTGGGAAGAGGGGGCCACCCGGGGCCGCCGCGCAGGGGGAGGCACCGCGAGGGGCGGGCGGCGTGAAACCGGGGGGTTCACACCGCCCGCCCCCATGTGCGGCGCCCCGGCCGGGGCGCCGGGGTCCGGAGTCCCCGCGGGGACCCCGGACCCGTCCGCCTAGCGGAGCCAGGCGTCTCCCGTGCGCGGCAGCTCGGCCGGTGCGGAGGACCTCAGCACACCGTTGACCGGAAGGGTGCTCTCGGCGAAGAACTCCACGCCGTGGGCGCCGGCGGCCGACAGCTCCGCCACCGAGTCCCAGTCGATGTGCTCCATCGTGTCGTCCGCCGTGTGGTAGTACGGGTCGAAGGCCTCACCGGCGGTGCCGCCGTACCACTCGACCTGCTCCTCGCTCTTGATGCCGTCGGCGCCGCTGAACAGCCCCCCGGACGGGATGCCGGACTCCATGAAGGCCCTGTAGTCGCTGCGCCCGCTCAGCACGCCGGGCTCGCTCACCTGGTCCTGCGAGGCGAAGTAGTCCGCGAAGACCTTGGCGATCGCCCCGGACCCGGAGGGGGCTCCCGAGGAGTCGGGCAGCTCCATGCCGCCGTCGAGGACGAACCGGCCGTAGTTGTGCGAGCCGATCATGTCGAAGTTGAGGTAGAGGGCGATGTCCTCCAGCTGCTGCTCCGTCAGGTCCGCCACGTACTCGGTCGACCCGACCAGGCCCTCCTCCTCGGTGCCCCAGAAGGCGAACCGGACCTTGTTGTTCGGGTCGGCCTGCTCGGCGAGGCGGATAGCGGTCTCCAGCACGAACGCCGTGCCGCTGCCGTTGTCGTTGATGCCGGGGCCGTCCTCGACGCTGTCGAGGTGGGCGCCCACGACCACGACGTTGTCGTCGCGGCCCTCCGCCGTCTCGGCGAGGACGCTGTAGGAGCTCTCGGCGGAGACGGTGGCGTCCACCTTCACCCGGAGTTCGAGCCCGTCGGCGGCGATCAGGTCGGCGCCCGTCAGCCCGGACACTCCCACGGCCGGGATGGCGGAGACGGTCTCTATGGTGCCGAGGAAGACCTCGTCCGCGTTGTTCACCACGACGGCGGCGGAGGCGCCCGCGTCGGCGGAGTTCTGGACCTTCTCGGAGAAGGGGCAGGTGCCCCGCACGGTGATCGCGACCGCGCCCTCGGGGAAGCCCGCGAAGTCGTCGGGGGAGCACCCGCTCGCCGTGCTGTCCGCGTTGACGGCGACGGCCGGGGCGGTGACGTCCCCGGAGCCGGAGTAGCTCATGGGGACGTAGTCGACATCGGCCTCGTAGACGGCCTCGCCGGGCGCGGTCTGCGCCAGGACGGAGGGCGACTGCTCGCGCCAGAGCTCGTAGTCGTACTCGTGCCGGTACGTCTCGTACCCCGCGCGTTCGAGCTGGTCCTCCACGTACAGGGCGGCGACGTCGTATCCGGGGGTGTTCGTCGCCCGGTTGCCGCCGTTGTACTCGGCGATGGTGTCCAGGTTCTCCATGTGCTCCCGGACGGCGCCGGCGGTGACCAGGTCGGCGAGGCGGTCGGGCTCGCTCTCGGCGTGGGCGGGGCCCGACGCCAGGGCCCCGGAGGCCATGAGGACGGCGGCGAGGCCCGCCGCGGCGGTGCGCCCGCCGGGCCGGGGGGAGGAGGGGGATGCCAAGGCGGACGCTCTGCCGAGCGTGGCCCGTCGGTGTGTGGGGCGCAACGGTCTTCCTCCGGAGTGCGGGGGTCCACCGCTCCGCGGCGTGGGGGGGTGGACACCTCTGGTGGGCGAAGTTTCGCTGCAGCCTGTCACCGGAACGGTGTTCCCGGCAAGGAGTGACAAGCCTGATTGCCACAATCAGCCACGCAACTTACGCGTTCGGTGCGCACTGTGCCCGTGGCGGAGCCCCGGAGGGACCGATCGTTCAGCGGCCGGCCCCCGGGGCGCGGCTCAGTCCTCGTCGCCCCGGTCGCGCTTGCGCTGGTGCTTGCGCCGCTTGTAGACCACGCCCACGCCGGCCATGACCGCGAGGCCGCGGATGTGCACGATCGGCGCGTCCGGGTCCACCACGCTCGGCGGATCGCCGCCCTCGGTACCGAAGCCCCCCATGATCGGCAGCCCGTGGACGCGGACCTGGATGTCGTCGGGGACCTTGATCTCGATCCCGGCCATCACACAGCCGGTCCAGATCGTGGTCTCGCGGTGGACGAACCGCGCCTCGCGCAGGTCCAGTTCGACGCCGCCCATGAGGGCGAGCGCGAAGAAGTTCTTGGGGACCACCCACGCCCCGGCGCGGTCGGAGCCGCCCATCACGGCCACGGCGGCGGTACTGGTGGGGGTCGCCCGGGGGGTGACCCGGCCGCTGCCGTAGATCGGGCGGGGCGAGCGGAAGTCGCCGGAGACGGGGGTCAGGGAGGAGGGGCCGCCGTCGGTCGCGGGCAGGTCCTCCGTGAGGGGGACGAGCTCGCCGATGGTCTTGGCGCGGTAGACCGCGTCCAGGCGTTCGCTGTGCTCGTCCGGGTCCAGGCGGCCTTCGGCGAGGGCTTCGCGCAGGCGGTGCGCGACGGAGTCGCGGTCGGCGTCGGAAGCGCGCAGCCGACCGTGCTCGGGGGGATTGGCGTCGTTCATCGGGTCCACCATATGACGATTCTTCCCCGGCGGCACGCGCGTGCCATCCGGGAGGATCCCTGAGCCGACCCTGAAGCGCCCCTCCCTCCCCGGGAGTCACCGGTCCGGGAGCAGCCCGCGGCGGATCGCCCGGGAGACGGCCGCCGTGCGGTCGCCCACGCCGAGCTTGTCGTACACCCGCACCAGGTGGGTCTTCACCGTCGTCTGGCTGATGTGCAGGGCGCGGCCGATGGCCGCGTTGGTCCGGCCCTCGGCGGCCAGGCGCAGCACCTCCGTCTCGCGGGGTGACAGGACGGCCGCGGGAGGGGCGGTCCGCTGCCGCATCCCGGACAGGAGCTTGCCCGCGACCCGGCCGGTGAGCACGGTCTCCCCGCGGGCCGCGGCGCGGACCGCGTCGGCCAGGGCCGCGCGCGGGGTGTCCTTGAGCAGGTAGCCGGTGGCGCCCGCCTCGACGGCCCGCAGGATGTCGCCGTCGGTGTCGTAGGTGGTGAGCACCAGGACGTGCGCGCCGGGGTGGTCGGCGGTGATGCGCTCGGTGGCCGAGACCCCGTCGCCGCCGGGCATGCGCAGGTCCATGAGGACGACGTCGGGGGAGAGCGCGGCGACCAGGGCCAGGGCCTCGGGTCCGGAGGCCGCGTCGCCGACCACGCTGAGGTCCGGCTCGGCGCCGAGCATGCCGCGGATCCCCTCGCGGACCACCGGGTGGTCGTCGACCAGCAGGACGCGGATCACGGTATGCGCTCCTCGTGTGTCTCAGGGGAAGTGGGGGCGGTGAGGGTTCGGCCGGGGACGGAGGCCCCCGCCGACGGGAGGGACATGCGGACGGTAGTGCCGGAACCGGGGGCGGCCTCGACGTCCAGGGTCCCGCCCACACTCGCCGCCCGGTGCCCCATGTTGGCGAGACCGCGGCCCGCGGAGACCTCCCCGGGGACGAATCCGCGTCCGTCGTCGGAGACGGTCAGTTCGACGCACGCCTCCGTGTAGCCCAGGACCACCTCGACACGGCGGGCCCCGGAGTGCCTGCGCACGTTGGACAGTGCCTCCTGCGCGGTGCGCAGCAGGCAGATCTGCAGGTCGTTGGTGAGATGCGCCGGGGAGCCCTCCACCCTGGAGTGCGCGGTGGCGGCGAGTTCGTCGCCGAGTCGCGCGGTGATCCTCGCCAGGACCGCCTCCAGGTCCCCGGCGGCGAAGGGCGCCGGCTGGCGCGCCGCCACCATCGCCCGCGCCTCCGCCAGGTTCTCCGCGGCGGTCTCGCGCATCAGCGCCAGGTGGCGGCGCGCGGTCGCGGGATCGGAGTCCAGCTCCGACTCCACCGCCTGGGTGAGGGCGACGATGCTGGTCAGCCCCTGCGCCAGGGTGTCGTGCATCTCGCGGGCGAGGCGTTCGCGCTCTGCCATGGCACCGGACTCCTCCGACAGCCTGACCGCCTCGGAGCGGCTCTCGCGGAGCTCGGCGATCAATTCGGACCGCTCGTAGCTCTGCTCCACGATCAGCTCGAACCACCGCCCGGACCACAGGGCGTATCCGACGATCGCGCCGTGGACCAGCGCGGTGACCAGGACCGTGTTCCACTCCTCCGTGCCGGCCAGCCCCCGTACCGGTCCCGGCAGCAGCAGGACGACCGCGACCGTGGGGACGGCCACCGCGGACCCGCACGTCATGAAGCAGAGCGGGGCGACGGCGATGAGCATGAAGGTCAGGTTCGGGTTGAGGAACACCGCGGGCAGGATGCACAGGAGGAGGAGCGCGCTCAGCACCAGCGAGCGGGGCAGGTCCCAGTCGGAACCGTCCAGGAGGAGCAGCCTCTTGCCGTACGCGTAGTAGACGGCGATGACGCCCGCCGTCAGGGACGCGGGCAGCCAGCGCCCGTCCGGATCGCCGCTCACCAGGGCGAGCAGGACCATACCGAGCATCGTGCCGGTGAAGTACAGGTCCCACCAGCCGCCCAGGTCCCACGCGTGCCGCTCGCCGGCACCGGGGTCCTTCCCGACGGCGGGCCGCCCGTCGCCGTCCGCGCCCCGGTCCCGATCGGCGACAGCCTCGGTCACGTCGCTCACCCGTCCCTCCGCGTCTTCCACCGGAACGTCACCAGTGTCAGGACCAAGCCCACCACACACCACGTGCCCAGGGCCAGGGCCACCTGGGGGAGGTCCCAGGAGCCGCCGGGCTCGAGCGCGGCCATCTCCTCGGGGAAGAACCCGGCCCGTATGCCCTGGGCCATCCACAGGAGGGGGAAGAGGCCCGCCGCGTCCACCACCCAGTCGGGCAGGGCCACGACCGGCACGAAGACGCCCGACGTGAACTGCAGGACGAGGAAGGGCACGACCACCACGGCGGAGGCCGCCTGTGCGGACCGGGCCAGTGAGCTGACCGCGATCCCGAGGAGGGCGCACGAGACGGTGCCGAGGAGGAGGACCCACGCCAGGGTGGCCCACGACCCGGCGTCGGAGGGCAGCCGCGCGCCGAACCCCAGGACGGCGACGCCCAGCAGGAGGACCGTCTGGCCGAACGACAGGAAGGCCACCAGCACGGTCTTGCCGATGAAGTAGGCGCTCGGCGGCATCGGCGTGCCGCGCAGGCGGCGCAGCCCGCCGTTCTCGCGCTCACCGGCGATGCCGGTGCCCAGGAGCTGGAAGCTCACCGACATGAGGCCCATGGCGATCATGCCCGGCAGGTAGTGGTCGACGGCGGGCATGCCCATGTCGAACATGCCGTCGAAGACGGACGCGAACAGGACCAGGATCAGCGCGGGCAGGCTGAACGTGAAGACCAGGCTCTCCCACTCCCGGCTGAACGACCGGATCTCGACCCGTCCCCGGGACAGGCCGATCCGCAGGGCGCCGGGCAGCCGACGGGCGTGCCCCGGTCCGGAGGGGGCGGGCCCGGGGGCCGGCGCGGTGTCGGTGCTCATACGGTGCTCCTCCCGGCGGCCTCCGCGCCGCCGTCCTGTCCGATCAGTTCCAGGTAGGTCTCCTCCAGGGTGGGGCGGTGCACGCTCAGCCCCGGCACCTCGCCGTCGAAGCACGCGGACAGCTCGCCCACGACCCGGGCCGGCTCGTCGGTGACGGTCTCGCGCCGACGCCCCTCGACGGTCCAGTGCACCGTGGCCCGGGCGGAGGCCCGTCCGCCCAGGGTGGCGGGATCGCCCAGGGCCCGGACCCTCCCGCGCGCGATCACGCACACGCGGTCGGCGAGTTCCTCCGCCTCCTCCAGGTAGTGGGTGGTCAGCACGATGCTGGTCCCCCCGTCGGCGAGCTCGCGGACGAGGGACCAGAAGTCCCTCCTGGCCTGCGGGTCGAACCCCGTGGTGGGCTCGTCCAGGAACAGGAGTTCGGGACGGCCCACGATGCCGAGGGCCACGTCCAGCCGGCGGCGCTGTCCGCCGGACAGGGAGGAGGGCAGCGCCTTGGCCTTCTCCGCCAGGCCGACCCGCTCGACCACCTCGTCGGGGTCGTGGCTCTCGGGGTAGTAGCCCGCGAAGTGGCGGACCAGGTCGAGTACCGGGAGCGCGGGGACCTGGGTCTCCTGCTGCCAGACGACGCCGATCCGCGACCGCCACACGCGCCCGGCCGTGCCCGGGTCCTCGCCGAGGACGCGGACGGAGCCCCCGTCCCTGCGCCGGAAGCCCTCCAGGATCTCGACGGTGGTGGACTTCCCCGCGCCGTTGGGGCCGAGGAACGAGAACACCTCGCCGCGGTGCACGGTCAGGTCGACGCCCGCCACGGCTGTGTCGTCCCCGTATCTCTTGGTGAGGCCGCGTACCTCGATCGCTTCTCCGCTCATGGGACCGACTCTTCCGGCACGGGGCCGCCGGGGGTATCGGCCGCCGGGCCGCCGGGGGTCCTCCGATCGGACGACGGCGGCGGGGCGGGCACGGCGGAGGCCCCCGGCGGGTGTCGCCGGGGGCCTCGGAGAGCCGGGTGGGGTCCGGCGCCGCGGGCGGCGGCCGGGAGGGGGTCAGAACAGGCGCAGGACGTCGGGCTCGATACCGCGCAGCGCGTCGTAGTCCAGCACCACGCAGGAGATGCCGCGGTCCTCGGCCAGGACGCGGGCCTGGGGTTTGATCTCCTGAGCCGCGAAGACGCCGCGCACGGGGGCGAGCTGCGGATCCCGGTTGAGCAGTTCCAGGTAGCGCGTGAGCTGCTCGACGCCGTCGATGTCGCCCCGGCGCTTCAGCTCGACGGCCACCGTGGCGTTGCCCGCGTCGCGGCACAGGATGTCGACCGGGCCGATCGCCGTCGGGAACTCGCGGCGGATGAGCGTGTAGCCCTCGCCCAGCGTGGTGATGTGCTCGGCGAGCAGTTCCTGGAGGTGGGCCTCGACGCCGTCCTTCTGGAGGCCGGGGTCCTTGCCGAGCTCGTGGGAGGTGTCGTGCATGACCTCCTCGACGGTCAGCACCAGCTTCTCGCCGGACTTGCCGTGGGTGACGGTCCACAGGTCCGGCCCGTCCTCGACGGTCTCCTCACGGAGCTTGCACGGCGGGTTCATCCAGTTCAGCGGTTTGAACGCCCGGTCGTCGGCGTGGATGGACACGCTCCCGTCGGCCTTGATGAGGATCAGCCGGGGAGCCATGGGCAGGTGTGCGGTGAGCCGGCCGACGTAGTCGACGCTGCACCGAGCGATGACGAGACGCACGAAACGCCACGTTACCGCCTCCGGCGGGCGGGCGGACCCGAACCGCCCTCCCGCCGGGAGCGGCCGCCCCGGACGGGTCCGGGGCCCTCCTCCCCGTGTCCGGGGCCGGACGCGGCCGCGGCGCGCCGGAGGCGGGGAGCGCCTCGGCGCCGGCGCTTCGGCGCCGCCCGCGGCACGCAGTGCCCGCCCGGGGCATCCCGTGCGCCGTCCACGGGGTCCCGCCCTTTAGTCTTGGGCGTATGGTGCAGGAATTTGACAAGGTCGGTGTCGTCGGACTCGGCGCGATGGGCGCGGGCATCGCAGAGGTGTTCGCCCGCGCGGGGTTCAACGTCATCGGGGTCGAGATCGACCAGGCCGCCGTCGACCGCGGCCGCAGTCACATGGACAAGTCCCTCTCGCGCGCGGTCAGCAAGGGCAAACTCACCGAGGAGGAACGCTCCGGGATCGACGCCCGCCTGACGTTCACCACCTCGCGGGAGGATCTCGCCGACGCGGACTTCGTCGTCGAGGCCGTCCCCGAGCGGATGGACGTCAAGAAGGACGTCTTCGCGGACCTGGACAGGATCTGTCCGCCCGGGACGATCCTGGCCACCAACACGTCGTCCCTGTCGGTCACCGAGATCGCGGCGCTCACCGGACGGCCCGAGAAGGTCGTCGGTCTGCACTTCTTCAACCCGGCGCCGGTCATGAAGCTGGTCGAGGTGATCACCACGGTGTCCACCGGCGAAGAGACCGTCGACGTGGTCACCGAGGTCGCCAAGCGCATCGGCAAGACGCCCGTGGCGGTCGGGGACCGTGCCGGGTTCGTCGCCAACGCGCTGCTCGTGCCCTACATCAACGACGCCGTCCGCCTGTACGAGCGGGGGATCGCCACCCGCGCGGAGATCGACGCCGCCGCCAAGAAGGCCGCGGACCTGCCCATGGGGCCGCTCGCCCTCGCCGACCTGGTCGGCCTGGACGTGTGCCTCGCCGTCATGGACGTCCTGTGGGAGGAGTACCGCGACCCGCGCTTCACCGCCTCGCCGCTGCTGCGCCGCATGGTCGCCGCGGGACAGCTGGGCCGCAAGACCGGCCTGGGCTTCCACGAGGGCCGCTCCGAGGAGCCGGAGCCCCGGGCCGAGAGCCGCTACGCCGAGATGATCCGGGACGAGGAGACCCTCGACCTCGGGGAGATCCTCATCGCCCCGCAGATCGACGACGCCCTGCGCATGATCGGCGACGGCTACGCCTCGGCCAAGGACGTCGACACCGCGATGCGGTTCGGCTGCGGTTACCCCAAGGGTCCGACCGAGCTCCTGGCGGACCGCGGCGCGGAGTCCGTGGTCACCACCCTGATGGCGATGGGCGAGTACAGCCTGACCACGATCGCGGTGCCCGCACCGCTCCTGATGGACCAGCTGCCCGACGCCGAGGAGGGGCAGGGCCACGGCGGCGGCTGCGCCTGCCACGGCTGATCCGCTCCGGGCCCGCTCACGCAGTGGCCGCCGTCGCCGGTGTGACGGCGGCCACTGCCGTTTCTCTCCTACCCTGGACGGTGTGAGCCCGCGACGAAACTCCCCCCGCCGCAAACCCACCCGGGGCCGTGACTCCTCCGGTGGGGTCCCCGACGAGGACGCACTCATGCTGCGCGTCACCGGCGGGCAGCGCCGCGAGGCCGGCCCGGACGGGGAGTGGGTCACACGTCGTATCCCCGGGGCGTCCGCCGTCAAGGCCTACCGGTGCCCCGGCTGCGCGCAGGAGATCCCGTCCGGCATGCCCCACGTGGTGGCCTGGCGCCCCTACGGCGACGGCGGGGACCGGCGCCACTGGCACTCCTCCTGCTGGGACCGGCGTTCGCACCGCTCCCCCCGGGCCCCGCGCCGCTGAGCCCGGCCGCCCGGAGGACCCGCCCCCGGTCCGCCCCGCCCCGCCCCGGTCCGCCTCCCGCGGGCCCGCGTCGGCAGGCCCGCCGCGCGGGGCGCCCACCCACCCAGGAGACGAGGAGCCATGGAGATTCGAGCCACCACGGTGCTGCCCGCCGTGAGACGACCCATCACCCTGCACACCGCCGACGGCCTGGAGCTGGTCGGTGAGCTGGCCCTGCCCGAGGACCGGGCCCCGGTGGCCACGCTGGTGTGCCTGCACCCGCTGCCCACCGCCGAGGGCATGATGGACAGCCATGTCCTGCGCAAGGCGTCGTTCCGGCTCCCCGCACTGGCCGGCGTCGCGGTGCTCCGGTTCAACACGCGCGGCACGACGTCGCGCCACGGCACCAGCCAGGGCGAGTTCGGCGAGGGCGAGACCGAGCGCCACGACGTGGTCGCGGCCATCGAGTTCACGGAGTTCGAGGGCCTGCCCGAGCCCTGGCTGCTCGGCTGGTCCTTCGGCACCGAGCTGGCCCTCAAGTGGGGCGCAGACCCGCAGGTGCGGGGCGCCCTCCTGCTGTCCCCGCCGCTGCACCGCGCCGACGAGTCCGACATGGCGGCGTGGGCCGAGACCGGCAAGCCGGTGGTGGCCCTGGTCCCCGAGCACGACGACTACCTGCGCCCGGCCGAGGCCAGGGAGCGGTTCAAGCCGCTCACGCAGGCCGAGGTGATCGGTGTGGACGGGGCCAAGCACCTGTGGGTGGGCGAGCCGTACGTGCGCCGGGTGCTCGACGAGATCGTCAGAAGGGTCAGCCCGGAGGCGTACCCGCTGCCGACCGAGTGGGACGGCCCCTACGAGAAGGACGTCCGCACCCTCGCGTAGGAGCGGACCCCCGCGGGGGAGATGAGTCGTACGTCTCCCCGTGGAGGCGTTCTCGATCCCGGGGGCCTCTTGAGTCACATCGACCCCTGCGGCTGCTCCGGCCCCGGTGGTCACGTCGGCCTCGGCCCGCGCGGGCCCGGACGGACGGGCGGAACGTGCCGTCACCGCCGGCCGCGTGGCAGGTCACGGGCCTTCGACGGCGAAGGGCCCGCCTCCCCGGGGGGAGGCGGGCCCTTCCATGCGCTCACCGGCTCCGCCCGGGGCGGGGACGCGGCGGCCGCGGTGCGGCCTGGGCGCTACTCCTGCCACCAGTCCTCGTCGTCGGCGCCCTTGCCGGAGTGCGCCGGCTGCTTGGTCTCCTCGGCCGCGGCGGGCTCCTGGTGGGCGATCGCGGCGGGGGCCGGGGCGGCGGGGGCGACCGGGGCCGGAGCCGGGGCGGCGCCGCCACCGAGCAGCTGGCGCAGCTGCTGGAGGTGCGACTGGATGCTGTCGCGCTGGCGGTTGAGCTCGTCGACCTCCTTGCGGGCGGCCGTCATGATCCGGTTGGCCTCGGCCTTGGCGTCGCTGAGCTGGTGCTCCGACTTCGACTTGGCCTCGGCCTCGATCTGCGAGGCGTTCTTCTTGGCGTTGCCGACCAGCTGCTTGGCGTGGTTCTCGGCGTCGCGGCGGGTCTGCTCCGCCTGCTGGCTCGCCTTGGTGGCGCGCTGCTCGGCGCTGGAGGCCCGCTCCTCCGCCTCGTTGACCATCTTCTGGGTGGCGGCCTGGGCGGCCGCCAGGCGCTCGGCGTCCTGGCGCTCGGCCTCGGCGCGGCGGTCGGCCAGCTGGAGCTCGAACTGGTCCTCGGTCTCGGTGCGGCGGGCCTCGGACTCGGCGAACGCGCGCTCGGCGTTCTTGCGCAGCTCCTCGGCCTGGCTCTTGGCCGACTGGATGGTCTCGTCGCGCTCGCGCTTGGCGGCGGCACGGGCCTGGGCGCACTCGCGCTCGGTGGTCGTGCGCAGCTTGGCGATCTCGCCCTCGAAGGTGGCGCGCTTCTCGGCGATCTCGTGGTCGACCGCGGAGCGCTTCTTCTGGACCTCGCGCTCGGTGGTGGAGGCCAGCTCGTCGGCCTCGCGGCGGGCCGTGGTGCTGATCTCCTCGGCCTCGGCCTCGGCGGTCTGCCGCAGCTCGTCGGCCTCGCGCTGGGCGAGGGTCCGGACCTCGGTGGCCTCGGACTCGGCGGCCGCGCGCATTTCCGCGGCCTCGATCTTGGCGGCCGAGCGGATGTCGTTGGCGTCGATCTGCGCGCTCTGGACCAGCTCGTTGGCCTGCTCCTCCGCGAGGCGCAGCAGCTCCTCGATCCGCGAGCCCAGGCCGGAGTAGGAGGGGCGCTCCCGCTCCTGGAGCTGACGGTTCTTGGAGGTGAGCTCGGCCTTGAACTTCTCGATCTGCTTGCTGTTCTGCTTGACCTCGTTGCGCAGGCCGTCCAGGTAGTCCGTCACCTGGGTGCGGTCATAGCCACGCAGCACCACGTCGAATTCGGGCGGGGTGTTGTCTTCGTCGAAGATGTTGTTGAGCTGGGTGTCAATGTTGTTTGACGGCATGTGGCGGAATCCTGAACGGGTGCGAGACGGCTAACTTGCAAACGGACCGGGGACGGCATGGGGGCGGTGGCGCCGTCCCCGGTGGACGGGCGTGTCCGGAGGGGGTGCGCGAACCGGGGGGGGCGGTGGACCGGTGCGGCGGGCCGGCAGCCCCTGACCGCCTCCGATGTCGTCCGCGTACGCCATGCCATCACGACACGGCGGCACGGTGTGACGGCCCACCCGGCTCGACCACCGGACTGCAAGACATGGACCAGCTCCGGAAAACACATCCGGCAGCTAGCCGACTTTATCAAGCGTGGAACCCCTGGGAAGAGGGTTTCGTGTAACTTCCGCCGGGGTCTGAGGTCAGCCGTGCGGCTGGAACTCAAGATGTGATGTGTCCGGAACGCCCTTGTGACGTCGTTTCGGAATCGCGTCCGCGTCAGTGCGCGGTTTGCACCAACTCCGTGAGCACGCCCCCGTTGTCCTTCGGATGGAGGAAGACGATCCTGGACCCGGCCGTCCCGGTGCGGGGCTCGGGGTTCAGCACACGCACCCCGCGTGCGCCGATCCCCTCGGCGCTCCGCGCGACGTCGGACGTGCCGAAGGCGATGTGGTGCACCCCCTCGCCGTTGCGTTCCAGGAACTTCGCGACCGGGGAGTCGTCGCGGGTGGGTTCGAGCAGTTGCAGATACGTGGCGCCCCCGTCGTCCGTGCCGTTGATCCGGAGCATGGCCTCGCGGACGCCCTGTTCCTCGTTCACCTCCTCGTGCTCCACCTCGAAGCCGTAGGTCCTCCTGTAGAACGCGATGGACGCGTCGAGGTCGCGGCACGCGATCCCCACGTGGTCGAGGCGGGTGAGGCCGGGGAACGCGCTGGCCGGGCCGGGTGCTTCGCCCATGTCGTGAACCTCCCGAGGGTCGAGGACGGCGGTGTGGGTATCGTTGCAGACCAGGTGCGTCACCCATCACTTGGAGGCCAGTTACGATGCCCGGTTCCGTCATCGTCGGTGGGGCGCGTACCCCCACCGGCAGACTCCTCGGCTCCCTCGCCGGGTTCTCCGCCGCCGATCTCGGCGGCTTCGCCGTCAAGGCCGCCCTGGAACGCGCGGGCATCAGCGGCGAACAGGTCGGATACGTGGTCATGGGACAGGTGCTCCAGGCCGGCGCCGGGCAGATCCCGTCGCGCCAGGCCGCCGTCAAGGCGGGCATCCCCATGAGCGTGCCGTCGGTGACGATCAACAAGGTCTGCCTGTCGGGCCTCGACGCGATCGCCCTCGCGGACCAGCTCATCTCCGCGGGCGAGTTCGACGTGGTGGTGGCCGGGGGCATGGAGTCCATGACCAACGCCCCGCACCTGCTTCCCAAGTCCCGCAAGGGCTACAAGTACGGGTCGATCGAGGTCCTGGACGCGACCGCGCACGACGGTCTGACCGACGCCTTCGAGGGCGACTCCATGGGCGCCTCCACGGAGCGGCACAACGCCAAGCTCGGCATCGGCCGCCGCGAGCAGGACGAGTTCTCGGCCCGCTCGCACCAGCGGGCCGCCGCAGCGGCGGAGGCGGGGTACTTCGACGCGGAGATCGTCCCCGTGGAGATCCCCCAGCGCAAGGGCGACCCGGTCGTGTTCGCCGCCGACGAGGGCGTGCGGCCCGGCACCACGGCGGAGGGGCTGGGCAAGTTGCGCCCGGCCTTCGACAGCGAGGGCACCATCACTGCGGGCTCGTCGTCCCAGATCTCCGACGGCGCCGCCGCGGTGGTCGTGATGAGCCGGGCCAGGGCGGAGGAGCTGGGCGTCCCGGTCCTCGCCGAGATCGGCGCCCACGGGAACGTCGCGGGCCCGGACAACTCGCTGCACTCCCAGCCGTCCAACGCGATCCGGCACGCGCTGGCCAAGGCCGGGAGGTCCGTGGAGGAGCTGGACCTGATCGAGATCAACGAGGCGTTCGCCGCGGTGGGCCTGCAGTCCATCAGGGACCTGGGCGTCTCCGAGGACATCGTCAACGTGAACGGCGGCGCGATCGCGATCGGCCACCCGATCGGCGCCTCCGGGGCCCGCATCGCGCTGCACCTGGTCAACGAGCTGCGCCGCCGCGGAGGCGGGTTCGGCGCCGCGGCCCTGTGCGGGGGCGGCGGCCAGGGCGACGCCCTGCTGTTCACGGTTCCCGCCGAGTAGCGCGCCCGGCCCCGTGCGCCCCGTGCGCCACAGGGGCCGGACGCCCGCCCCCGGCCCGCGCGCGGTCCCGGGCGACCCCCGGCCGCCCGCGTGGCGGATCCCGGCGGGGGCGGCGCATCCGAAGACACTGTTCCGAAGACACACCGCGCCCGGGGGAGCCCCGGAGCGCGCGACGCACCCGACAGCGGCGGGGCGGGGGCCACGAGCCCTCGCCCCGTCCTGCTCCTGCCGACACCTAGGAGTCCCATGCACGCCCCCCAGCTGGTCGAACGGGTCCGGGGAGGTGACCGCCGGGCCCTGGCCCGCGCGATCACCCTCGTCGAGAACGGCGCCGAGGAACTGAGCGCGATCATGGCGGGCCTGGCCCCCGGCACCGGGCGCGCGAGGGTGGTCGGGTTCACCGGCTCGCCGGGCGTGGGCAAGTCCACGACCACGAACGCCGTCGTGCGCGCCGTGCGGGCCAAGGGCCTGACCGTGGCCGTCCTGGCGGTGGACCCCTCGTCCCCGTTCACGGGGGGCGCACTGCTCGGCGACCGCGTGCGGATGCAGGAGCACGCCACCGACCCGGGCGTCTACATCCGCTCCATGGCCAACAGGGGACACCTGGGCGGGCTGTCCTGGGCCACCCCCCACGCGCTGCGGGTGCTGGACGCCGCCGGGTTCGACGTGATCCTGGTCGAGACGGTGGGCGTGGGCCAGGCCGAGGTGGAGATCGCGGGCCGGGCCGACACGACCGTGGTGCTGTCCGCGCCCGGCATGGGGGACGCGGTGCAGGCGGCGAAGGCCGGCGTGCTGGAGGTGGCCGACGTGTTCGCCGTGAACAAGGCGGACCGGGACGGGGCGAGGGTGACCCTGCGCGAGCTGCGCCAGATGGTCGCGATGAAGGACCGCGCCGACGACGAGTGGAAGCCGCCGATCGTCATGACCGTCGCGGCGGAGGACGAGGGCGTCGCCGAGCTGTGGGAGCGGGTGGAGGAGCACTTCGCCCACCTGGAGGCGACCGGCGGGCTGGCCGTGCGCCGCCGGGCCCGGGCGAGGGACGAGGTCCAGGCGATCGTGCTGGAGCGCCTGCGCTCCCGTCTGGGCGGCCTCGGGGAGGAGACCGGCCTGGACGCGCTCGCCCGGGAGGTGGCCGAGGGGCGGAGCGACCCGTACGCCGCTGCCGAGGTGCTGTTGGAGGAGCTCGGGGCGTAGGGCGTGCGGGGGCGCCCGCCCCGCCGTGCGGCGGTCGGGGCCGTCCGACACGGCCGGGCGCGGCCTCCGCGGCCGGGCGGCGTCGGTGGGGCGCCGACCCGGGGGCGGCGACGGGGCCGCCGCGGACGGC